>NZ_JBGONU010000030.1:0-58014 GCF_041439295.1 Vibrio sp. 1F253
TTCGGAGCCGCTTGGCTGTCCGCTCTCTCAACATCGTTCTGCTTTGCAAGGGCGCGCAGCGGCGAAGCCTCCCTTGTAAAGCAGGTTGTGGGGAGAAACGGTTAACAGCCTGCATGCCCGAAAATGATGCGAGTGAAAGAAAATCGGCGCATAAGAAAACAAGCCCTTACACGAACTTATTCGAAGACAGAGAGAACAACGAGGAGGAAACGACAAGGCGCTATGACTCTTAGGACAATAACGGGGTTCAAACAAGGCCTAGCTGCAGGGGAACCAAGGCAACGATAAGAGTCATGATTAAAGACACGTTTAAAGTGTTAGTCTTTACAAGGAGAGAAGGCCCAGAACAGGTAATAAGACGCTTCAAGTGTCATGTTCATCCGTGCTAGAAGTTAAGTCCAAACTAAGGCTCTATGAAATGTCTTAAAATAGATACAGAGCCTTAAAAGCAAATATGTATTACATAGGTAATACATATTCAATTCATTTTATTAATCAACTCAACGAGCTCTTCATCATCTATCTTGTCTCGATATAAAGCCAAAGCTCGGTACAGTTTCGCTGCAGACACATTTCTCTCTGTCTGCTCTTGCAGATTTGCTACCCAATCGGTTATCCGTTCTTTATCAGTAAGTGACATTCTAAGAGTCAGAGGAGGCACCATATAAGATGTCGTCACTTTCTTTTTGACAGTCGTAATTCCAGTCGACTTACTTGAACCTTCGTTCTTGTCAGTAGAGATAGCTGTTATAGCTCCTCGTTTTTTCAACTTGCTCATATGTATTACCTATGTATTACATCAAATTCAAAAGAAACGCAGCCAGTTTTCGGTAATCGTTATTAACAAGAGATCCCGATTTATAAAAGCGCACAGGAGAGGAAACGGCATTAGCTTGTCCAACATGCTCAGAACGACGGACAGATACTGGTAGCAATTTATCTTGTACTACCTCCAATTCCTCATCAATGAACTCATTAATAATAGTGTTTCTTGAGTCGACCTCGTTCCTCAAGATCAGATAATTGCCTTCATCCTCCTTAATTTCATAGACAGCTTCGAGTAAAGAGCTAATGCCGTCTAATGAAAATGCACCTGAATCTACAGGGATCAAGATAAGGTCTGAAGCCTGGATTGCGTTAAGAGTCGTTAGGGATAAGTTTGGTGGAGTATCAAGAAGAATGAAATCATAGGTATCACCTAACTTCGCTAATTGCTTTTCTAAAATTCGTTCACGATTAATCTTTGTCAGTGATGTTTCGATGACACGTGACAACTGAACATCAGCGGGAACGACATAGAGGTTTTCAATAGAGTTCCCATTAATCTGTGCAGGTTGAATTAAATCGACAATGGACACAACTTTAGGCTTATCAAACAAAGCAGCCACCGTCTCTTCAAACTTAAAATCACGTTGTCCGGTTAACGTTTTAGAGCAGTTCCCTTGAGGATCGAGGTCAATAACTAACACTTTTCGTTTTCGTGCAAGCTCAGCCCCTAAATTGACAAGAGTCGTGGTTTTTCCAACGCCACCTTTTTGGTTCGCCGCGCTGATGATCTTAGTTTTCATAATAAACACCTCATGTATTACATGTGTAATACACAATAAAAAACAAAAAGCACACTGTCAATGTATTACATATGTAATACACTTTTTCTATCAACACTTAAAGTTATTCCCCCGTTACCAGTCGATGATGTCAAGACACTAAAAATCCTAAAGAAAGTGACACCAGCCGCGAGATCACTATCCGTATGAATCAAGTTATTAGGCTCCTCACCAACCAAAACTTCTTGGTTAAGTTAATCCCAACACTAGAATCAAAGTCAGTTCTGAAATTGAAAATATTGTGACTACGACGGGGGACACTGTTTAAGCATGAATCGGATTCATCAAGTCCCGACGCGCCATCGATATTTGGAGCTATCTGACTCACACCAGAAAGACGCGAATTTAAACCCAAAGAATGGCTAAGTTTTGCCTACTGGCGTGATGAGCAGCGCCAACTGGTTGAACGCCACGACAAGATTGAGTCACCCACTGGGCAGAGTCATGGAAGTGAAATCCCACTGTTCATTGCGGCTGTTTGTAGAAAGGTGTTCCCAAAAGAAAATACCCATAATGAATGAGAAGCCCATTGAGTCTTCTACTCTTAACACGACATCGCCCTGATCTAATAACTCGCCCATCGCTTGTTGGTAAGCTTCTTCGACGATGGTTTGTTCCCAAATACGCTCGTATTCGGGTAAGACTTGTTGTCTAGAGATGGTCGACACCCTGAAGCTTAATGCGCCCTCGATACGATGTCGTCGGCTGGTGATCAGTTTAACCTCCGTCCATGAAAGTACTGGTTTGGCGAGGCGCCTAGATTGGCGTTCCTTTTTCTTTTTCGCCATACTCGAGTCTTAACGGATGTAGACCATCAGCTTATCAGAGGTGGCACAGACGCTTGACTGTTTGCTCATACAAAAATCAACATAAACCTTGCTCCGCGCGCATCACAAACAAGATGTACACCTTGTCCCCGTCTTGCTTGCAAAAAACACGACAAGGGTTGACCACAACTTCTCGGTAATTGAGGTGTTCAACTTTGTCGAAAATATTTTGAATCATCTGCTTGGCCGCAACCAGATATTCAAGGGCAATGTATTTCGCGATATCCTTGAGGTCCGATCACGCGGCTCACTCCAAATCACTTCAGCCATTTTGACATCTTGTCCTTAGCTTCATCCTGACTCAAGGACTTGCCTTGTGAAATGGCGCGCTCACCACATGCGATCCCTTCAAAGATAACCAAACGGTTTTGCATAAAATGATAGTCGTCCACATCAACCAAATACGCAGAAGGTTTACCGTGTTCGGTGATTAGCACAGGTTCTTTGGTGTCGTGTAAGTCCGCTAGGATTTGGGACGCTTGACGCTTGAGGGAAGTAACGATCTCGACTTTCATAAGAGTAACTCCAAAATAAGAGTAATAAAGTGATACTGTCGTATCACTTTCAAGGTGCCAGGTTTAGCGCAGAGATATTGAGCGTTAAGAATCACTCTTAAGTCATGCTTCTTATGAGTAGGAAACTCACTCAACAACACACAAACAGCAAATGGCGTCACTTGGGTTTCGGCCTTAGAGCCTTGCTATTCTTGTGATAAGATACCCTCACCAGAAAATAATCGATGTGAACAATGTCAGAACATTCATACCATCAACTTCTTAAGTCGACCTTCGAAAACACTCTTCTTCACCTTTACTTCAAAGTAAAAACTTCCAGTCACTTTGTTAAAGAAGAGCAACGAAACAAGATCATCATTGACTTCTTAAAGCCAAAAATCAAACAAGCTCGATATAGCCTTATCAAGAAAAAGCTTAAAACTGTTTGTTTGATGAAGAGTAAATTTGGCTCAATCGAAAAACACTTAGAAAGCGTTTTATCTCAATATTCAGCGATAGAGAGCAAAAACGACGTTGATAAGCTTTATGCCTTGTTAGAACGCTTTGAGAAGAGCGGATTAGAAACAAAACTTATTGAAGAGACCCCTAAGCAGGAAATGGACGTTGTTTATATCGACAGAGCACATATTGATCATTGCTTCGATAATGAAAACCGTCAGATTGCACCCATTTCGCTGTTTATACATACGAATGAATTAGACAGATTCACTAAGAGCTTAGCAACCCAACCTTATTTCACATATGAGTTGTGCCAAGCAAGTGAAGAGTTGAATAACTATCATTACAAAGTCCACCCAATTAGCTAACCATACTGCTTATCACACACTGTTTAGCCTTAACTGGTCCAAGACTCTTGTGAGTGCTTACCTGTACTTTTCCATCAATTGTCTATCCTGTACCTTAGTAATTGTCCCACAGCTATATGAAGCGCCAACTAACACAACCAAATCTAAAACGTTGGGCACTTCCAGCCCAAATCAAGATGTGTTGTACGCGATTTACCAAGCGGTACTACCGTCCTTTTTTCATCACAATCAAGGCCAATCTTTTGATCTTCTAACAGTAAGCTGATCAGATATAAGCCTAACGCTGAATGATCTTGGCCATTCGTCTTCACCGCTACGGCTTCAACAATGAATTCAATTCCTGTTGACAGTGTCTCTTTATCTTTAAAAGACATAACTCCTCCCTTAAGTTACTGTGTAAATATACAGCAATATGGAGCGGGTGAATCCATATTTAAACAAATTGAGACATCAATCACATTGAACAGGGTCATGTCGACTCACCCTTAGAACACATTTCATGTCTTTAAAAAGGAGCTCGCGGACAAAAAGTAAGAGAGGAGATGATCGGGTGTCCAATAAATGCAACCTAGTCTCAACTCCATAATTGAATTTACTAAGGGACCTCGTTTTTAGTCGATAGTTACTCATTATTATTTAACTCAAGGAAAAGCCGACTCAAGCACCGCCTTCTTTTTCCCTACTTCATACTCCGCCCTCTCTAACGTTATAGGGGCAGATATCTGATGAACAGCATAATTACCACGAGGCTCTGGCCCATTTCGCCTACTTTCGGATAAAGCAGACTTGACCCATTCAAACAGATAGACGTAACGACTGACGGTCTGGCGACACAAGTTCGCCTTACGCGCCACCAAACCAATCGTGAGCTCCTGATTTTTGCGTAACAGAAACAGACAGGCGCGGATAATTCGGCGAGTGGTCTTCGTCCGACGAAGGTTATGAGTTCTTCTGGCCGCTCTACGCTGCCTTTCCTGTAAACTTAATCCACTATCCAACCTCATCACACCTCGCTGGCAGTCTGACCGAGCACAATATTTATCCCAGGTCCAACGAGAGACGCTTTTTACCACCGCTAACACCTCACTGCATGGCAAAGACGGCTTACCCACCAAATTGGCATTATTGATATGTGCAAAGCTCTCTACACGGCCTTTAAAATTCGTATAGCTGCCCTTTTCCCTTTCTTCGTCGACGATGTCATAAGCGAACCGGCGAGTACGTTCAAACAAAGTACAATTCCGGGAATAAGAAACGTCACTCTCTTGACGAAGCCACGGCCGCGTACTCTCCAGTTCAAGCGAATCCGCTAACTCGTTAAGTTCATAGACACTGCGGTGAAGTTCGGTTGTCTGCCACCAAGGATGAAAGGGCGTTTTGGCAACAGGCCCTGAATAACTCAAGTCCGCCTCCAATCGCAAGGCTAACGCGCGATAAATGGCTTTGAGGTACTGAATGGGTTTGGAGCGAGCCTGATCACTGGTGCAAACCGGTACAATGGCATAAAAAAGGTGGGCTTTATTACTGGTACGGTTTCGGACAATCATATTGGGGGGCGGCAACCCTTCATCTTGCCAAATGTAGGGATTGGGGAAAGCTCGGTGTTCATGATCAATATCGAAAACCATCCACGCCTGCATCTCTTTTCGATTGACCTGCATATAGGGCCATCTGACGGCGTAGTTTCGAGGTCGAATTAGCATCGCGGTTTTGTTGTCACTGCACCTCGACAAATAAGGCGCTTCCTCAAGCAACCGGCTCAAACACGACATAGACGAAGACGCAGCGTATTCAGAATGAGCCGTCATCGGCTCGCCCTCACCGTCCCTTGTCCACGTTGACTTCCTGACTCGCTCTGGATAAACACCCTTTCCAAGGCCTCGTACGTTACGACCGAGTTGACGCTCTTAGTGGCGCCCAATAAGCCTGTCGAACCTGATGAATCCTTTCCATTCAGGCGTTCAATTGTTAAGTGTTCGTCATTTCCCCTCACCCCGCTTTTCACAGGACAGCGGAATGCATCACGCCATTGGTCTTCGCTCACTACCGCTAGATAGAAGACCGCTTCTTGGCTTGTTTGAAGCACCTTACCGCCTATGACCGCCCACTCATGATTATTCATCACGTTTTCCTTGGCTAACAGGCTCTCCTTTGGGAGCAGCCAATGACGTTACTCAGGCTAAGGACAACGCGTTAAAGCCAACGCTGTCTGATTCTTTGCATTCGCTTTTCAAGACCGAATAAACGAATTCGCAGCCGTACTTGTTCAAACACCCGATTCGAATGCCTTAATTGATACGTTAACCTCATCCACTCAACCAATAATGGCGAAAGTTGACGGTCACATAACTCGCGTCGGATGCGCCTGATATAGCGAAGGCCTCTTCGCTTATCTTCCTCTGTTAATCCATGACCAGACCTTTCAGAAGATGGCTTATGATCCGGAGCAATGAGCATCACCCCTCCGAATGAATACTTGAAACTGATATACCACTAGCGCCCACCTTTCCGCCCTATCGCTTTGAGCAGACCAACACCTTGATTCAGTTTTTCCAAACTATTGAGGAGCAAAACCTGACCGCTGATATTCGCGTGTACGGTCTGAACAATCTCATATTTCTGTGCCCGAGTAAGCCTAGGCTTTCCTGCATACTCCAAAGCCATTCGAGACAACTCACCCGAATGGGTCGAGCTCTCTAGTGCGCACAAAACAAAGGCATCATCGGTAGTGTTGGGCGGTATATAAGCGGTGACCACCCCAAGTCCAAGAAGTAAGCTGTTTACAATAATGTGATTACCGCTCACTTTGGCGAGAGTGATGGCTTCAACACAACTCAGGACATGAGGCTGATCAGGATTAAGTTTATTCCGCAGCATGGTCGGACTCATCCCTATGACCTCTGCCAGCCTAGCCATATTCTCTGACCTAGCGAACACGCAACACGCCTCATTAAAGGCCCCTTGTTTTGTGCGAGAAAATTCGCCTATTGAGTCAATTCCGTTCATAACCAATACTCAATTGAAGAAAGACGAGATGACAACGAAACTCCAACCAAGAATGTTAGCCCCAACGGACAAAGCTCTTTGGTCGAAGTTATGAAAGATAAACGCATGGCTATTTACCCCATTCTCTCCAACGTTTCACGCGTTGCCATTTCTAGCAACATGACCATATTGATGAGAGGGGTTTCTTTACCTTTTGCTTTAGTTTTAATAGGTAAGCGACCATCAGCTACCCAATCCATGATGGTGCGTTTCGGCATTCCGGAGAACTGAGAGTATTGGTCGTACGTCATGAAAGGCGTATTTAGGACTACTTGATATGAGAGCATAATGATATCCTGCTTGGTCATTGAATGTTTAATTTCGGAATGACGAGTTGCACCCCACCATTTCGAACTCAATTGCGATTATTGATCACATATGAATAACAAGCAACTTAAAATAGACCAAATATCGTATTTGGGAGGTAGAGATATTATCAAGAAGTTGATAGATATCACGAATTCAGACCGCCAACAGGACGTAGCAGACGTATTTGGCATCCCAAAATCAACAATCGCGACTTGGCGACAGAGAAACCTTACTCCCTTTGAAATTGCAGTAAGGACTCATTTGAGCACTGGAGTCTCACTTGAATGGTTACTTCTAGATAAAGGCGAACCGTACCCTAAAACACCAACCCAAAAGCATATTAATAAGAAGAACGAATCGAAAACTCTTTTCGATATCGACTGTTTCTCTATTGACGACGGTAAATTGGTTGGGAAAGGGATACTTGCATTCGATAAAGCTCTTCTAGACGAGTTAGGTGTGAGTAATGTAATAGCAATCAAAGATGGAACTACTACGTTCCTTATAAATAAAGAATCTCACCATGCAGTAAGCGGTACATACCTAGTTGATATGGACGGCCTACTCTCGCTAAACGACATCCAGCGCTTACCAGGCAAAAAGCTAGCAATCAGCTTTAACGGTTCGATTCTAACCGTCGAAGAAGATGAAGTAAGTGTTGTAGGTAGAGTCGCGTTAGTGATAGAAAAGCGTTAACTGTTGCACTCATCTGTTTGAGAGCACTGCAGCTAATTTGATTAATAGCGTCACCGATACTTAACGAGCCTCTTATCACCCTACCCTCGTGGGGAGTGGCACTTGCAAAGAAAAAGACGGCCTTATGGCAGTCTTCTTCTTTGGCTCAATGTTGGACAAAGACGTGTCAATGACTCTCCCAATTTAGCCGCGCCTGAATATCTTTTAGTATCTCAAAATGCGGAAAGGCACTGTTGCTACAGGTGGCGATTTTGATAAGAACTAGGCAGTTTCTTCTATCTTCAGTTCATTGTGTCGGGTTCACTTGATGCAATTTTATTTGCCGAACATTCAACTCCCCCTGAATCGCTTATACCCCTTAGTCTCTGATGTGAATACTTAACAGCAAGTTCAAGTATTAGTTTTAAAATACTTCCAGTTATTGCTCAAGGTAGATAAATACTGTACTAAATCTTTCTGGCTCTATGTCGGCATAGCCTACCAATCATATACAATTGACATATATATCAATATCTTACATTTAGATCTTTATCAACATAACTAAAGTATTTAGCTGGTAAATTGCACAAAAATAATATGCATTTAAGTGAAAAAAAATGAAATACATGGCCATTGGATTAGTGCTAATCGCAAGCTCGGTATTTGCCAATCCACTCGATAACCTTAACTGGGAATATGAAGGTATATATGACGTACCAAATCAAGACGCAACGATCCTAGTTATGACTGAGCAGTCTTTGGTTAGAGGTGATGACGCAGCAATTTTAGAAGAAGAAATTAATGGAGTTCCTAGCTCTCCAAATGCAGTTCTTTTAAACCAAGATTTAAGCAGGTTTATTATAACAGAAAGCAGACCTGGCTTTATAAAAATGGATGATTGGGAAGAAAGTATTGATAGCAATGATTTACTTCAAGAGCTTATCGATAGTACAGAGGATGATAATAAGCATAGGAAAGGCGCGCTTCTCTTTATTGATGGATGGGCAGAGAAACCAACATTAAACAAGAAAGAAGCAACGATGTATTATGCTATAAGGGCGCACAGTAGTGAGAATGAGAAAATAGTTAATGCAAGAGCATTGAAATTATCTAGAGAAGGTTATAGTCAAATCACTTGGGTAGGATCTCAAGAGCAATTTATATCAGCGGAAGATAACTTAGCGCCGACTCTAGAACAGCTAAAGTATGAAAAAGGCCATACCTATAAAGACTTTGTTCCAGAGACTGATACGGTTGCAGCTTTTGGAGCTGGTGCTTTGATGTACAAATTGATCACAGGAAAGGTTGCAGGTAAAGGTGGATTAGCTATTGGAGCTCTCTTACTCGCCTTCGGGAAAAAGCTATGGTTTCTTATATTCTTGCCTGTGGTTTGGTTAAAAAACAAACTATTCAAAAAAGACAAATAGCAGTGAGGTTAATTACTGGGGCTACTGTACTATTTAGTCCAGATATCCTCGCAGTCATCAATAAGTGCACGCAATTTGGCCAGTTGCGAGATATTACTGCCAACGAGAAACACAATGATGCATACGAAAATTACAAGCTGAGAACATCGTCTGCGCACACTTTTGGGAGATTCCTTTCACTACGCTGCTAGTCGCAACCATGAGAAAAAGTACTGTAATTTCAGTGTCACGATTTGTCACTGAGTCATTACGTTAGTATTTAAAGGGGCACTTTCGTGCTAGAAAGTGCCACAGGTAAAAATTAAATATAATTTAAGCGGTTTAAGCGGTTTAAACACGTCTCTGGACAAAACCGCGCCAGCGACATTTCTAAATTAGCATTTAACGGATTATCTTAGGTATAGAAAAACCTCTAACCTAGTGGCCAAATTTACTTATCTATTCCACTAATTGAGGGTTTTATGCACTAGCCCCAACGGTTTTTTTTACTCGATTTTGGTATGAGAGTCGATAATTAACGGGTATTGCTGATCCAAATATCAGCTCTTGCTCTAGTTCTGTAAAGTTACGTAACATGTTGGCAGTAAGTGTGTTGATTGTTAGTTACGCAAAGTAACATTGATTTACATCCCACATCTAAGCTGTGATATATGAATGTGCTTTACTGTATTTTGATTCATCTTAAAGATGTGTTTGAGAATACTCTGAAGCGACTAAAGAGCTTGGAGCATGATGGTTTATACGGCATAAGGGGTTAGATATGTTGGGTTTTGTGTTTATTTTAGCCTCGGTGACATTACAGGCATTCGCTTTGTCTCGTGTTAGTTTCCAGTTTAGTAGTGGGGAGATTATGATTTTCTCTGCGACCTCCTTTTTCCTGTGCTCGATATTTTTTCTGTGCAAACTGGTGGTTACGAAAAAGCTGAATCTCACTAGGGAGAAGGTGCTGTCGTTGGCTAAGATGAATTTATATACCTTGTTAGCATTCTTCTCGTTTCATTTGGCTTTGACCTATATTCCAGCTTCCAGTGCCGCTCTATTTGAGTCGGCAGTGGCCGTGGTTGTAGTGTCTGTGATCACTCGTGAGACTTTAGGTAGGTTGGCGCAGGCTTTCACCATCGCTTTGCTAACTCTTTTGTTTTCAGTTAAGGCCAACGTGATGGATGTAGCGTTGTTGCTGGGTTTGGTTTTAGCTGCATTGGCCGGGATCGGTGCTGCACTAATTTCATTAAAGTCGAACGCTAAGTTTATGGGTGATTTGTCTATTGATGAGATCTTAGCATTTCGTTTTCTATTATCAGGTATTGTCGCTACGAGTGTGGCCCTCTCAACGGGTGCTAGTCTTGGCGGGGAAGTAAGTCTAGCTGAGGTGTTCGGGCTTTCTGTATTTGGTTTTGTACTCCCGTTCTTTTTACTTCAGAAAGGAATGGAGGTGACTAAGCCTGTACTGACGGTCTGTATGCTATCAGTGATTCCTGCGATCTCTTACTTGTTTGAGTCGACGCTATATTCGGAGCCTTCAATTCAAGAAGTAATGTTAATAAGCAGCTCGGTGGCCTTGATTGTCTGGTTTTCGATATCGGACATTATTAAAACTCGAACCAAATCGGTACCGGTGGAAGCTTAGCTAAATCGAGTAGGAGGAGGCCTCGCGGCCTCCGTCCTCTCACACCACCGTACAAGCGTGGGTCGCATACGGCGGTTCCAAGGTATACCAACATTCGTTGACCTAGATGAACTGTCTAACTTCAACGCCACTGTGTCTTGTCTCTCTTCGTTAGTTGCAGATCCGTTTCCGACTTCTCCACCTATTCCTAACGTAGCTGTAGGGTTTCTACTCTTTACTGAGACTCCGCACACACTGAGAATTTGTTATCCGTTTATCTAAAACCTTGGTTCAGGCCTTCCCTACGACGTAGGTACTATGCCCTCTGCTGACTTCTTATCAATCTTCGTCTAGCATCACTGCTAGCCTAGTCTCGAAGACAATTGATAAGATCTCCCGAGGTAAGATGCCACCCTTTCCCATAGCTCCTGCCTGATTTACATAATCACACTTCTGTTCGAGACTTTGGGCTATTCTATCTGTTGCTAGGTTACCCAAGTTGATTATGCCTATTATCAGATTTCTGTTCGTCAAAGCTATGTTTTGCCATTTGCTTCCTTCAGATTCCACCTCACGATGGATACCCTTGCATAGGCTAACGCTTCCCGCTCGACAAGGCACGTAGAGGACTTTCACCTCTTAGGTTGACACCATGCTCGGCGCACAACTATAGAGACATCATATTGATGTCTTTTTTCTATTTATAGAGTGAACGGGGGCTCAAGTTGCTTATCCAAGGTCAGTCAGAACATTAATCAACTAAACATACCAAGTTACATTAGCAAAATTAGGTCAAATTTCGATAATGAAGAATGATGAGAATAAAAGGTCTAAGTTGATGTATGGAATCCACTCCCTCTCTGCCAGTCTACACTTAGCAGAGTGCCATTATAACGAGGGCTCCAATATGTTGACTAAAAATGTTATCGCTATCGACCTAGCAAAAAATGTTCTGCAAGCCTGCCATATCAGTGTTCACGGTGAGATGCTGTCCAATAAACCTCTAAGTCGACAGAAAATGAAAGAGTTTCTTGCCAAGGCTAAGCCTTCCATTGTCGCAATGGAAGGGTGTTGCGGATGTCATTATTGGGGTCAGTTAGCTCAAAAGTTTGGACACGAAGTGCGGATTATCAACCCGAAGAAAGTGAAAGGCTACCTAGAAGGACATAAAACTGATCATAATGATGCCCTTGCTATCGCTAATGCCGCTATCCAAATTGGTATCAAGTACAGCCGTCCAAAGTCATTAGAACAACAATCTATGCATTCATTAGAAACCAGCCGTAGGTTCTTATCTCGTAGTGTGGTTTCCTTAGGGCTTCACATTAGAGGGACGATTTTGGGCTACGGGATAGCAAACCCTAGAGGTGAAAAAGGTTTAAAAGCGTCGGTTCAAACAGTACTTGATGGAGAGACCTCAATACCAGCAAATGTTGTATCCGTTCTGTCCATGTTGTGGGAGCAATATAAAGAACTGAAAGCAAAACTCATCGCGTTCGAAAAAGAGAAAAATGCTTTAACCCGCCAGATAGAACCATGCCAACGATTAATGGAAATTGAAGGTGTTGGTGAAACAACAGCTGCGATGCTCTATACAACTCTTGGTGATGGAAAGCAGTTCAAGAATGGAAGACAAGCTTCAGCGTTTGTTGGTCTTACACCCAAACAACACAGTTCAGGTGGCAAGGTCTTTATGATTGGGATCGATAAATGCGGTGGAGTGAAGGAGCTACGCTCCCTTCTCTATCTTGGTGCAATGTCTTACGTTGGACGACTCCCCGAAAAACCGAAGACTCAAAAGGATGCTTGGTTGAGGAGTATCATAGATCGTATCGGCTTCAAGAAGGCCTGCATTGCACTGGCGAACAAAGTGGTACGGACTGCGTGGGCAATGCTTCGGTATGAGACTGAATACAAACCAGTATTACTTACTAATTAATCACTAACAAATTCTAAAATTTTACAAAATGATGAAGCATAAAAGGTAAGACCAACCTACTGAAAACCTGGCCGTTCTGTCATGCTAAGCAAGCTGCTAACTCGATAAGGACAGTAGGTGCGCAAAACATCAAAGGCTAGAAGGTAGCTCCTTCAATAAGAAGCCGAATATACGACCGCATCTTAACTTTTATTACCAAAATCACTTTGTAAATACGTGGATTCCATATAGGCGAACAAAGTGGTACGGACTGCGTGGGCAATGCTTCGGTATGAGACTGAATACAAACCAGTATTACTTACTAATTAATCACTAACAAATTCTAAAATTTTACAAAATGATGAAGCATAAAAGGTAAGACCAACCTACTGAAAACCTGGCCGTTCTGTCATGCTAAGCAAGCTGCTAACTCGATAAGGACAGTAGGTGCGCAAAACATCAAAGGCTAGAAGGTAGCTCCTTCAATAAGAAGCCGAATATACGACCGCATCTTAACTTTTATTACCAAAATCACTTTGTAAATACGTGGATTCCATATACGGAATGGGGCACTTTCGAGTTAGAAAGTGCCATGAGTCAAAATTCAGGTCTATGAAGCCTCTGGACAAAAATGAGCTAGCCAACCTGCTAATCTATAAGATCAAGCCGACAATACGGACTGTAAGTTTCTGGCCTAACTGATTTATAAATTATCACCTCTACATTAAAACAACCCAAACACATTATTTTTCCCATCTTGTTCAAGGCCTTTGATCTGATGGTGCTTTGGTTCTCCACCAAACAATAAAATATACAACTTCCGGTCTTGATACGTCCCCACTACATAATGGTCTTTTTGTATCACGTACTCGATAGTTTCGGCTTCTTCATCAGTACACAGATATTTAATATCAACTAGCTTCACCCACTTCAAGCCGATCACATTTTCAGCTTCTATAAACCCACCAAATGGTGCCGTAAAGCGATTACCTAGTTTCAAAACCGCGTCAATCTCACCTTGGTTCTTCTTACTTACTCCAATTGGACCATCACTGTTGATTTTGAAATGACTGTAGCCAGCAGTCACATGAATTGATTGATACATAGCAATAACCTATTAGCTTTCTTAGCACTTTGAGAGAGGAGCCTAACCTGTGCTTTTTGTCCGATATAAAACATTGTTCTACGTTTCAGCTCTAATTATACTGTTTTTATATACAGTAATCTTAGGCTTTATTATGTCTATCCGCAATTTAAAAGATGGTTCTACCAAACCTTGGCTCTGCGAATGTTACCCAAATGGGCGAACGGGGAAGCGTGTTCGTAAAAAGTTTACGACTAAGGGAGAAGCAAAAGCTTTTGAGCTTCACACGTTGAAGGAGATTGACGATAAGCCATGGATGGGAAGTAAACCCGATCACCGTAGAATGAGCGAACTGTTAGACACTTGGTGGAACATACACGGTCATACGTTGAAATCAGGTAAACAAGCTCGGGATCTAATAGCCAAAACAATTGAAGGATTAGGTAACCCGATTGCCTACCACCTTAAAGAACGAGACTACTTGGACTATCGTGCAGCGCGAATACCCTACCGTGGCAAAAATAAATCTGTTGAGGTCTCACCAACAACACATAACATGGAATTGATTTATCTAAAGGGAATGTTCAAGAAACTAATCAAGTACAATCAATGGATATACCCCAACCCGATTGAAGCTATCGATACAATCAAAACTAGCGAGAAGAACCTGGCATATCTAACCAAGCCACAAATTGAAGAGTTCTTAGTTAACTTAAAGAATTGCAACCGAGTCATTACAGTCTCGATTCCACAGCTCATTGTAATTTCTAAGATTTGCTTAGCCACCGGTGCCCGTATAAGTGAAGCTCTAACTCTTACCCGTTCACAGGTAGCTGAATTTAAACTGACTTACACCGAGACAAAAGGTAAGAGGAATCGAAGTGTGCCCATCTCACCAGCTTTATATCAAGAGATCTTAGATATCGCCGTGAGCGACCATGAAATTTTTAACACGAGTTACAAGGACGCCTGGCGCTACATTAAAAGAGCTTTACCAGAGCACGTTCCGAGTGGGCAAGCGACGCATGTTCTACGGCATACCTTTGCTTCGCATTTTATGATGAACAAAGGGGATATCTTGGTGTTACAGCGTATTCTTGGGCATACTAAGATTGAGCAGACAATGGCGTATTCTCATTTTGCTCCAGAACATTTGATACAAGCTGTACACCTCAATCCATTAGAGAATTAATGGCGACAAAGTGGCGGCAGACACTGTAATCGACCGTTATTTAGCGGTTTTATTCGTAAAAAAGGCGACAGTTTTCACTGTCGCCTTTTGCTATTTAGAGCCTAATTTTTTCTATTCCCAATCAAGGATAACCTTGCCAGAAAGCCCACTACGCATAGCATCGAAGCCAGCTTGGAAATCATCAATTTTAAAGTGATGAGTAATGATTGGTGATAGGTCTAACCCTGATTGAATCAAACTCGCCACTATATAAAAAACAAAAATAACCATTAAATATCAATAGATTATGCTGATTATCAATTAAAAATGGCTACAGAGTGGCGACAAAAAAGGCAACAGTTTTACCTGTTGCCTTCTGATATTCAAAACCGGTAATAACTTACTCCCAGTCTAAAATCACCTTACCAGACATACCAGAACGCATCATGTCGAAGCCTTTCTGGAAGTCGTCCACTTTGTAGTGGTGAGTAATGATTGGTGTTAGATCTAAACCTGACTGAATCAAAGAAGCCATTGTCTACAACGAGAAGATAAGTAAATTTAAAACAAACACTTACAAAAAAATAAAATTACTAATGGCGACAAACTGGCGACAAATTTTTCTCTCCAAGATAAAAATAAGGTCAACAATAAGCCTATTTCCCGTCTTACTTCCAATCCAGCTTCTTTGACCAATCAAAAGACAATAAAAAACAATATATAATTAAAATAACTTTACGCTGCCCTCCGTCCCGTGTTTTTTTGACTTTCCATTCACCTTCGTAGTAAACCTTAAGGCCAGTAGCATCAATGACTTGGTCCTGACTTGCTCCTCTCGTTTTAGTACTAAATGAGACCTCAACTTACTTTGTTCCACGACTGAGGCAGGTCTAATGCGGACAACTTAACGGAAAATTGGCTAGCCTAAATATTGAATAGATAAATCATTGTAAAGCCCCCAGTGGCATAGAGAAGACTCGCTTCACCATGAGCGGCAGTGTTAAACGCTAAATAACTAAACCGATGTGGTCTACCACGCCAGTTTTGCATGCTTTGGGCCACCCGCTTATGGATTCCTCATCAATCCAAAAAGTCAGAGAACCACGTTTAATGAGTGCTCGGGTTGTATTGCTTCCATTTGGTTGTTTTGTAACGAGGCTTAGACATGAGGCTACGAGGAAAAGTGAGTGTTGCTGAACAGAGTGTAGGTTGTAGATTTAGTTTCCTCGAATTACGCAACAAAGCCCAACGTATGCCTTAACCACCTAACAATCAGACACTTTAAAAATGCTTTCCAGATGAAGTTAAATCAATCATTGTATGAGAATTAAAATAAAAAAGCCGGCTTCAAAAAGAAGACGGCTTAGATTAATGTTTGAAATTATAGTTTATTAGCTATGCAAAAGCGTTTTTCCCTCTAGAAACATCGGACCATGCCTTAGTGATAGCAACTCGAGACTTACTATCAAGGTTATCCATAAAGCCATTGTCGCCACCCTGAGGCGCAAAACCACTCATAGCTTGAACCAATGCGTCAATCGAGGTGGCAGATAACGCGGTATAATCTCGTTCACCTTTCGCATCCTTATCTCTCATATCAACAACAACTTGTGCACGATTACCATTGAAGTAATCAGCGAAAGTGACAGAACCAATATGTTCAAACTTCGCTTGGTTAGTATCGCTTTCAGGATCACGTAATATAGAAAGTTTTAAATCATAACCACTACGCTCAAACCACAGTTTATTCCAATCAATGCCATTGAACACAATCTTATCTTCACTACGGATGTCTTCAACAAGGTTGTCGATAACATCACCGCTCACGACAAAACTGTCGACACCAGTCCCACCTTTGAATGTATTTTGGTATCCACCAAGTACCATCAAATCATGTCCTTCACCGCCATTGAACTGACTGAACTTTGACATGGCCGCTGCAATCAAGTGATCGTCCCCTTCCTCGCCGTTCAACACTGCGTGATAACCCAACAGCTTGACCACATCGTTACCAGTGTCAGCATTGATACGATTATAGTTCCCAAAGACATTGGCAAAGTCGTTCCCCGAACCTAACTCTACTTGGTTGTTATTACCGATCGTAACTGAGTAATCTTGCTCATCACCTGTATCCACGCGGTTATAATTACCAGAAGTCACAACATAATCTCGCCCTGTTCCGGTATCAATTTGTCCACCTTCCCCAAAGACAAATGCTTGATCATTACCAGCACCAAGGAAAACATGGTTAATTCGTCCAGCGACCACAGCAGTATCATTACCTTCACCACCAAACATCATATTTTCACGCCCCATAAGAACGCCCATATCATTACCTTCACCGCCGGTAAAAATATTGGATGTACCAGTTGCGTAATACACATCGTCACCTCGACCGCCCCAGAAGTTGTTGTTATCCCCTAGATAAGCCCCTAAATCTTTGCCGTCGCCACCCCAGTTGAAGTTATAGTTTCCTAGAGAAACATGGACATCACCATCCCCTTTTAAATGACCACTCTTACTTAAGAAATCGAATGTTTTTTCTTTCATATTCAGTAGATCTTTCGTTAGGTTCCCTTTCAGGTTTTCTACCAACGATTTCATCTCTTTTTGCTTATCTTGGCTAAAGATAGTCGTAAACAAGTTAGGTAGACTGAACGAATTAAAACCAAATGCACGATCTTTTTTCGGGGTTTTTTCAGGCGTTGTAGCCTCATCGCGACTTTTTTGAACACCATTTACGTTGGTCCCATTAACGGAAACTGATGCTTTATCCTCTTTCTCTTCTGGCGTTTTTTCTTTCAAACCATGAGTTTCTGCGAACGACTTAAGGCCATCTGCGCCCATATCAATTCCCGATTTCAAATCGTCTAACAGCTTAGTAGGATCGACGAAAGCTTGAAGTTGATCACCACTAAACTCACCAATCACTTCCAGCATATCTTTGAGGATTGCAACCCCGTCTACCGGCTTACCATTACGAGCAAGAATTTGCCCAGATGCGGTGTAATCCACACCGAAGATGTCCCCAAGTGTCGTATCCGCACCCACACCAGACAACTGGCCAAGTAGTTTATTCTTTAACTGTCGGGGTAAATCTTTAGGGTTATATGTGAAGGTTGTTTTCGCTTGACCTGTTGCAGAGAACTGCTGTGTCATTAAGCCAAACAAAGAACCTAGATTGGTATCAAGGATAGACTGGATATTGTCACCAAACATAAAATTCCAATTGCCCGACGTGACCTGAATATCCGCACCTTGGCCACCAACAGCGAAGTTAAATGCTAACTTCTCATTCGCTTGACGAAACTTATCTGCGCGACTTAGTTTGTTTGCACTGGTGTCATTACCACCTAACCATTTGTTGAACTTCTTGTTCAGAACAGCTTCAGTGTCATTCTTCAAACCTCGGCTACTACGTCCATTTTGCGAATCCAAACTCACAAGAGTGTCATAGTCAACACTGCTACTTTGATCTAAACCAGACATATCTTTAACGAACTTCTTCGCGCCTGACAATGTCCACTGTTGATTTTGAGCAGAAACCCAATCTTTGCCTTTGCCCGAATTTGCTATACCTTGCAGAACTCCAGAAATACGAGCGGCCCCATCAAACGGGTTAACAAGTGGTGGGGTTGGGATCGATTTATCCAGCATCACAATCAAATCATTGCTTCGTCCTAAGTTGAAGCTCACGTTGCGATTTCCGATAAACATCTGCGCACCTTCCAGAGCCTGATAGCCACCGATATCGAAGCTGTGTTTGCTCTGACCATTACCGATATGAACCATCACATTGTTATCACCAAATGCCAATGACTTAAAGCCACCAGTGCCCACTTTAATGCTAACGTTAGATGTGCCCAAATTCACCGCGGTAAACTCGCCATCGCCCACATTCACTTGGATGTTCCCAGAGTAGCTGAGCTGATTGCTGTTTCCTGAAGTTGAGGAGGTTCCTTGATTTATTTTTCTTTTTTCTGGTGCCTCAAAAACATTGTTGTTTTCACCAATAGCCCCACGGACAGACTCGTCCGTCTTGCTCATACCAACGTGAGAAAGATTAATGTTTCCTTCAGCAATGCCATTTCGAATACGCTCTTCTTTCGTCGTCACTTCACCTTGAGCATCCAAACTAAATGTAACTTTGTGTTGTGTCGCTTTTTGTACCCAGTCGCCATTAGCATCACGAGTGTGTTTACGACCAGTTGAGTCAACCGCAACCTCTGAGCTCCGGACTGAAACATCGCTACGAATTCCATTTATATCCATCGCTTTAATAAGCTGCTTACCAAAGCCTTTCTGTTTGTCATCACTAATTAAAGAACAGCCCACGACGCTAATATGATTAGGTTGAGTGGTGATGCTTCCTGATCCACTGAAGGCTTGATTCAATTTAGCAAGCTTGACTGCTAATTCATCAGCACTATAACCACTCATGCGCATATTATTGTTTTCTGAATCACCACGGCCATGACCAACTAATTGCCATCTAACCTTTCCATCAAGCTTCGAGGGGTCACCAAACACCACTCGATAGTTTCCGTCTGAATCAAGTTGAACTACCACACTCTTATCAGGATGTTTACCTGCTAAGTTCCCCGCAGCTTTAGCCACCACAGGGTCGTTCTCCATTTGAACAATAACTTGTCCATCAAATCGAGTTTCCCCGCCACCCGTTTGAGGTAGAACTTCAACACGCTTCCAACTATCAACATGTTTATTATTAACATGACCGTCCTCTCCACTTAAGGAGCTAGTGAAAACAATCTTTGGTTTATTCACGACATCTTCGTAAACAGCACGTAGACTCACATCATCCTTCTCAATCTTGAATTGGTTCGTTTCACTCACTTTAAGTGCCGGTAAACCTAAACGATGGGTAATGCCAGGAACAAACCCTTCAATGCCTTTGTGAGATTGCAAATGTGCTCTCCCATAGATAGCAACAAATTTTTCACCCGCTGGCAATTTTTGCAACGTGTCTACCGCTATATTATTTGCAGCTCCAGCCCGATACATCAACCCATGCTCTGTCCCTTGAATGTTAGGGCGAGCCGTAATATTCGCATCAAGAGCAACAATGCGCATACCATTTGAACGTGCATTTTCAAACAAAGTAACGTCTATATGCTTAGTTTTGAGCATTGCACTTAATTCATTGGACATCACACCAGTAGCCAGATAATTGTCAATCAGTGGCTGCGCAAGATCCGAACGCAGGTGCTCTAGACCAATGACAGTGATACCTTGCTTCTTGAGTACATCCATTTGCTCATTAACAAAGCGCAAACCATTAACATCGCTGCCATGTACTTCGCCAATTAAAAGACCTTTACGGTCATTTAGAAGTAGAGAAAGCTGCTCTTCGACATTCTTCTTTTCGGCAAGTTTCTTACTTAGGTCTTCGTATCCAATACCAGAATATTGGCGATCCCAGCTCTCAACATCTGTCTCATGACTACTGTGGTAAATACCTTTAATTTGATCCATTCGACCGGCTTCAACTTGAGAAACATAGTTTCTGTCTGCGAATTTCTTTAGCAAGATCATTTCAGCTGAATCGCCGGAGCTCCGATTCGACGACTTAGCTGCTTCTTTCAAGAAATAGAAAGCCATCTGAACAGACTCAACCCCGGTCAAGTCTTGAAGCTCTTGGTAACTGTAACCCAAGTGGACAGTTTTCGTCGCTTCATCCAAGACAGCTTTGCTTAGTAAATCGTTCGCCTGTGATTTTTCCAACCATTGTTTGAAGTCTGAATAATGTTCGCCAAGTTCGATGTGATATTTAGCGTCAAAGCCCAAATCCTTCGGAGTCTCTCCATTATATCCTTGCTTTGGCGATAAATACGGGTCTTCATTTGCCCAACGGACCATCATTTCGGTTAGACCCGCATGTTCACCATTGGCTTCCTCGATCGCCACCATATAAATGTCAGCGGCAAGTTCGGGGCGTGTCTTTGCAATAGCGTCAATGGCCTTTTGGGTAACTTTCATTTCCCCTTTAAATAACTCAGTACTTACCTGCTCTTTCAATTGCGTTAGTGCATGATTACGACCGGAGGTTGGATGTTCAGCTAAATAAGCGTTAATCTTATTGCAAAGTTCAAAGCTCGCGCTCATCTGCTCTTGACCATTGGAATGATGCACCAAATCAACTTGGTCTAAGATACTTTGATAAGAAGCACCAATCGGTTTAGCAAAAATTTTCGCTCTATCTTTCAGCTCTTGCTTCGTAAATACTTGAGATAAATCTACTTTTAATCCGGTCTTTTTTCCTAATGATTCAAGATCCGCAACTTTGTCACTTGTCGCCCTCTTAACTGGTAACACTTCCCCTGGTTCATCTGATGCAGAATTAGCATGCTCTTTGTAGAACTTAAGCGTTTTATCCAATGCCTTGTCCAGCGCATCGCGCACTGTGCCCTTTGAGCTATCATCAACTAGGTCTATCAGATCCTGATAGTTGGCGGTGTAGCTTTCCAATACTTTTTTGCGATCCTCTCCCGTTTCCTGCAAAGCTTTGTACACAGCAAGGCTTTCGTTGACTGAGTGACCGCCGTCAAAAACTAAGAAAGACAAGGTGTTTAGGTAAGCTTGATCAACAGAGAATCCTGGATTCTTACTCGCAATATGTTGGTTCAGGTGCGTCATGATATTGGTTGAACCCGACGCGCCCGTCACTACCGGCAGACCATTATTCAAGGCATTACTTTCGAATGTTGTCTTTTTACCCGGAGTAAGAATTCGACCATCTGCGACACTGCGGCCTTCTATAAAGTCATCGTAGTTATCACCTTTCGGTTGATATTGAAGCGCCGTACCATAATCACTGGTTTTCTTTTCAATAAGGGTAACTTTGTTTTCACCTTCAACCCCTGATGATATTACCGCATCAGTTGAACGAGCCTTGGTGATAACATTCCGATAGAAACGGTCCCCTTCAGCTTTCCACGGGGCCATTTCCATTCCCAAACCAGGGGTAATTGCCATTTTCACAGCCAGGAAAGGAACTTTTATAACACCGAAACCATCATCAACTTGTGTCATCATAGTTTTGAAGTTGTCATAATTCGGTGTTTCAAGGAATTGAGTTAAGGTCGGGACGCGACTAAACCATGGACGCTTGTCTTTAGCGATCTCTTCTGCAAACGCTTCCATTTTTGTCTGGATTCGCTCAGCGCGCAACACATCGTCTCCCGCATCCGGCAGCAAGCCATGTATCCATTCGTCAAAATCATTAACTAAACTGGTTCCGATTTGAACTGAAGTATTAATCGCTTGTTCTGTCGGTGTTTTCACCAACTCATGAGCTATTTCAGAGTCAAAACGACGGCCAAACAAATTATCGAGATATTGACCTGTCGCTTTATCTTTCTTTGCATCAGCCAGTAATTTATTTGCCAGTGTTTGCAGTTTAGGGTGTTCTGCTAACTTTTCATGAGCCTCGCTAAACAGCTTAACCGCTTTCTCTTGAGTCACACTTCCGCTCATCCATAGCGTTTTAGCTTGCTCTACTAACTCATGTATTTCATTCGCATAAGTTTCAGTAGTCTCTATCTGACCTAGCTTATAAATAAATTCAATAAGGCTCTCATTTTCAGTTTTTGGCGCATCTCTCTCTGAAGTTGAATTCGTCAGGGTCGGTGAAACCACTCCGAACGACTTTAAGCTATTGATTTCGTGCTCGGTCAAAGGTTCAATCAAACCAACCACACGACCAATACCGTCAAACACGAGCTTAGACTCAAACGCTTCAACAGCTTTCGGATCAATTGCAATACCAAAGACATTGGCGTCCTTCGAACGGTTCCTCTGAATATGGCTTTGCAGCGACACCATTTCAAATTGGAGTGTCTTAACTAACTCACCACGTTGAGCGAACTCTTTTGGATTTTTTTGCTGCCACTGGTGAAGAGCCAACTCTAAGGCAGCAAGATTCTTTTCAGATGGGGTACGCTGAATTGACTGAATGTTACTTCTTACCACTTTCAACTCTTTACTAGGTAAATCCGTTAAAAGCTTGCCAATGTGTCGCTTAGTCGAATCGACAAATCTTGCATCATTAGAGCCAAGCAATGAGAAGTCAAAACCATCTACGCCTTTTCTTACAGCTAAAGAAGTGTCAGCCGCTTCACCCAGCCCGTGAAGATTGACACCTGAAATGCGAATATCTTTTCGGTTTACATCTTGTGATGCTCGATTTACAACTCTGATACTGTCGGTATTGCTCTCAGTGAACATGGAAGTGATAGCTCTTCCGGTATTTTTAGAGCGAATACCTGCATTGATTTGTAGTCGGTTTACGGCTTGAACAGCATCGTTTAACGCTTCTTGCTCTTGCTCGCTCAATCCTTCACTGAATCGGCCATCGGCGCTTGACTTGTTGTTGGCATTCACATGGTTACCCGTGACGCCTGCACCTTCTATTCTGCGTGCTTTACCCGAAAGTCCACTGCCCACAGCACCTTGACGATCAGGACGATCCTCTTCGTTCTGCTTTGAACCTTTCGCATCCGCTTGTGCTTGATCCGCTTTGTTTTCAGCATTTCTTGCATCACGATTACCACGTTCTTCAGCGTCTCTAGCTGAATTATTCGCATTCGATTCAGCTTGTTTAGCTTCATTAGCTTTCGTAGTGGCGTCTGTTTTACGCGCATCAGCGTCGGCTTTAGTATTCGCAATATCTTTCTCTGCACCAGAGCGATTCTGTTCGCCTTTCGCAACGCCTGCTTCTGATTTCGCCACAGAATCGTTGACACTTTTTTGGTTGTCTACGTGCGCTTTTTTCGCAGCGATGATGCTTTCCCCAGCAACATCTTTAGCCTGACCTAATTTGGTTTGAGCATCCTCTAAAAGACCGTCTGCGAAATGGTTGCGCCAATGCTCACCAGATTCACCTACATAAACCGCTTTGTTATCCAGCACATCAAGTCCCTGGGCCAATGTCGTCAGATCTTTAGTTACCGCTTCAGACTCTTCGCTCACAGCATCACGCTGCGCTTGACCATTGCTCTTTAATGCTTCTTGATCGGTGGATTCTAATTGAGCCTGAGAACCCGATACGGCTTCAAGTTGTTTCTGCTTTTCTTGCTCTAAGCGTTGACGATCGGCTTCCGCTCGTTCTTTGTCAGACATTGCATTTTGCGCAGCTTGATTTTGTTCCGCATTATCGGCAACAGCATTAGCTTGGTGTGATGTTTCAGATTTCGCCACAACATTATCTAAAACATAGCCCAACCCATCATCATGGCCTGTGCCTTTAAATTCTATTCGGTTGCTGCCAGAATTCGCAGTCAACTTAAGTGTTTTTTGTTGCCAAGCTGTTTCATCGCCAGAAGTTGAGAATACAACATTACCGTTCCAGAGAACTTCTATGCCTTCGTTGCTTGAAATACCTGCACGTTTTGCAAAATCAAAGCTAACCGCAATGACTTCACCTTCCGCTAAATCCGTTAAATCTTGAGAAAGACTTGTATTAGTATAAGTATCTAGCTCTGTAACAAGTGAACCATGACCATCACCACTTACGCCATAATCCTTACTTGAAGAGGCAACTTCAACACCGTGAGTCGATTCCCATCCCAGACCACCTTGCTCAAAATCACCATTGACGATCAAGTTAGGTGTTTGCGTTTGATTTGAAGATTCTTCGATGTTGAGTTCATTTTCCATGTTGCTGAGATCAGGCGTTTCAACGTTGGTCACGCTTCCACTTAAACCGTCTCCTAGATCGGAACCCACTTCTTCGATTTCATCTAAGTCGAAACCATCAAGTTTAGTGATTTCAGGCGTTGAAATAGCACCTCGTCCTTTCTGAATTCCTGATGAAGAAGCTTCATCACCTTGAACTAGGTAATTAATCGCTTGGCTGCCACCCACTCCAAGAAGAGTTTGTTTAATATTATCAAACAGTGCGGAAAGCTTATTGCTGCTCGTGTTACTTGACGCGACGGCTAGGCTATAGAAATCACCGTTACCCACTTTGATAGCAACGTTATTTCTGGCATAAGAAGCGTTAATCCCTAAGCCATCACCTACGTGAATATTCACGTTTGCTTTGCCTTTCATCACCGCAACATTGAGACCGTCACCCACTTTGGTGTTAACGTTATATTTGCCCCATGCAACGTTCACTGAAATACCGTCACCAATTTTGGTGTTGATATTCGCATCACCATAGGCCGCCGTTACACTCAGGCCATTACCCACGGTTGTCGTAATATTGGCTTTACCTTTTGCCGCCGTGACCTGCATACCATCACCGACTTTAGTGACGATATTGCCTTTGCTCCAAAGTGCGTTGAAGCTATCTCCGTCACCCACTTGAGTAACGATGTTCGCTTCACCTTTCGCTAAAACAACATTACGGCCATCACCCACTTTCGTAATGATATTCGCTTTGCCCCAAGCTCCCGTGTAATCATCGCCATTACCGACGTGAGTAATGACATTCGCCTTACCTTGAACCACAGAAACTTCTTGGCCATCACCGATTTTGGTGATGATGTTCGCTTCACCTTTGGCGAAGTTGTATCGATCACCGTCACCAACGTGAGTGAAGATATTTGCTTGTCCCCAGGCCACGTTAACGCCTAATCCATCGCCCACTTTTGTGATGATGTTAGCTTTACCTTTCGCCAAACCAATAGTCGTACCATCCCCCACATGGGTCATGACATTGCCCACTTTTGATATCAGTAAACCAACGGTGGTTCCTTCGCCAACTTTGGTTAAGATATTACCTTTACCCGCCAACACAGCTGCGGTTGTTGCATCACCAACATGGGTCACTACGTTTGCTTTCGCAGCTGCGACAACACCCATGAAGTCATCACCGACTTTCGTTATGATATTCGCTTCACCAAGGGCTAGTACGCCAGTAAGACCATCTCCTACGTGAGTCATAATGTTTGCTTTACCAAACATCGCGGCTAAGGTTGTGCCATTACCCACTTTCGTCATCACGTTTAGTTCGCCAGCAAATAAACCTAAGCTTGTGCCATCACCAACGTGAGTATAGATATTCGCTTTACCGATCATTAATGCAGCAGTTAGGTCATTACCCACTTTCGTCATGATATTGGCTTGGCCAAGCATTGCAGTAAACGTGCTGCCATTACCCACCTGAGTGAATATATTTGCGTTACCTACCATCGCGGCTATCGAGGTACCATTACCCACCTTAGTCGCGATATTACCTTTTGCTATCATTAATGCGACTGTTGTGCCGTCACCAATATGCGTAAAGACATTCGCTTCTGCGACCATAAGCGCTAATGCATCACCATGACCAACCTTGGTAAATACATTGCCTAGGCCGCCCATTAGCGCCCACGCGTTCCCTTCACCAACGTGAGTGAAGATATTGCCTACGCCGATCATAGCGGCTATTGAAGTGCCGTCGCCTACTTTGGTGAAGATATTACCCGCAGCACCCATTACGCCAAGTGTTTGGCCATCGCCAACATGAGTCAATACGTTACCAATACCCAACATAATGCCTGTGGTATCGCCATCGCCCACCTTGGTTAGAATGTTCGCCCCACCAACCATGACGCCAGTTGTCGAGCCATCACCAACATGTGTAAGTACGTTGGCGCCTCCTCCCATAACGGCAAGCGCATTGCCATTGCCTTTTTTGGTTAGGATGTTTGCACCACCAAGTGCGACTGCGGTCGTATTTGAGGCCGTATCATCACCGCTAATATGAGTAATGATATTGGCGCCACCAAGCATACCCGCCGTGAGGTCACCGTCACCCACTTTAGTCATGACATTCGCGCCACCGACAAGTACAGAAGCGATGTCGCCCTTACCAACCTGTGTCATGACATTAAAGCCACCGACCGCTAACCACAACCCGTTGCCAGACCCAATTTGGGTGTGCGTGTTGTAGCCGCCTAGCATAGTCAAACGACTATTACCGTTACCTTTGTGAACTGAAATATTGCCATAAGCAAGTAAGTGGGCTAAGTACTCGCCGTCACCAATACGAACCAATACATTGACCGCACCGCCTGCGTAGACATCCATTTTCCCTTGTTTGCTCTGATGAACGAGCACGTTAGCTAAACCAGCACCACGGAAAGTGAGGTCGCCTTCATCGCCACTTTTAACAATGACGTTAGCCGCGCCGCCGCCAACAAATTCGGTATCACCAAACTTAGAGCTGTGAAGGATAACGTTGGCGAGACCACCACCGTTAAAGTAGACATTACCGCGTGTCACATTGGATTTGATGACGTTACCGCCACCGACACCATTGAACCGAACGTCCCCTGAACTTTCACCACCATCGCTAGCAGACTTAAACAATGATTGTTCATTGTATTCATCAATATCCGCTACTATTTCACTGGTACTTCTCAACGTATTAACGCTGTATTGTAGCTGACTCAACGAGTAACCATTTTTGTACCCAGAGCTGTAACCGTTTGCGGAAGAAATATCTTCACTAGACAAATTTTGGGTGTGGTCGCCTTCTTTATACCAAGGACGAGCTTGATACCTTAGTACTCCGGTATCGGGATCGTTTGCAAGTTCGACGACAACTATTTTTGTGTATGACCCCAAGACTTTTGCATAGACGTACGTGTTTGCTTTTCGATTCGATTTAACTGCTTTGACATCGACAGTCGAGCCATCCGAAGAGATAGCATGCCCACCCATTTTTGCATCAGATAATGACACGTCTTTAGCATCAATCACCGCACCGTTAGCGTAGGTCACCCACTCATATTCTGTAAGGTCTTTTTCAACGGCGTGAATAGTCACCGCTTTCTGGTGTTCAACTTTCAAATCCGACAGCGTATATGCGCCATAGACTTTAACGGGGTTAAACCCGCTCTCAGAGGAAATATCCTGGCTCGTTAAGTTACTTAAATGATCGCCTTCTTTGTACCAAGCGGTAGAATAATACTTAAGCTCTCCAGTTTCAGGATCGTTACTCAGCTGAATTTTATTTATTTTGGTGTACTTAGAATCCGAGAAAGCAAACAGATAAGTATTCGGCTCACGTGTCGATTTTATACCCGTAACTTGATGATCCTGGCCAATCCAAGTTCCACTTAGTACCGCTTGAGTAAGCACGATTTCATCGGCATTGACATGCGCCATCCCTTCGCCGTCGAAGTCTTTACCTATCCCTTTACGGGTAATATTATTGTATGCTCCCCCCCCGGAAAAACTGACATTTCCGTGGGCGACATCAGAGTAAAGGCTGTTGTACCCTCCAACCCCTTCAAATGTAACATTCCCTCGTGTTTCAGCATAAACGTCATTAGCTTGGCGTGTACGTTCAATTCGATTTGATGCGCCTGCACCCTGTAGGGTTATATCTCCAACTTTACCTTTTCGAACCAGATGATTATCAGCACCAACACCACGGAAAGTGATATTGCCAGTTTCCACTCGTGAACTAATACTGTTAGCCGCACCGCCCCCATCGAATGTCACATCACCACGTGAACCCTGGTATTTATTGAACCAAGTTCGGTCGAGTTTGTTTCCGGCCCCTGCCCCCGTAAAGGATAAGTTACCCTGGTTTGTTTCATGCCAAAGACTGTTGTAACCACCAACACCACCAAATGTCACATTACCACTTAGACCTTTACGGGTTATACCGTTGTATGCAGCTGCACCTCCATAATTTACGTCACCGCGATTACCTAAGTGGTCAATAGTAACTCCACCAGCAAGGCCGGCAAATGAGACATCACCACCCCCACTTTTATTGATATCAACATACCCAGCCGCACCTTTTACACTAAGGTTACCAATAGAATCCTCTACCTTTAGATGGGCCGCACCGCCTACGACTGTATCATTACCACTACCCGTATAAACTGTGGCAGTAATTGAAGCGACGGTGATATGATCATCACCGCCGTAAGCTCGAATATCGCCGCCAATAAGACTAGTCGCAACAATATTATTGTCCCCATCGTCAGCGGTATAGCTCCCTGTAAAGAAGTATTCAACACTTCTCCAAAATGGTTTTCCCATAAAATAAACTCTAATTTCGGATTAAATAGAAAACCACTGTACCTTTCTGATACAGCGATCACTTTGAACATTGACCTTGCCGCGGACCGTACAAACTTTCTGCCCCTGCCACGGAAGGAATACACGGCGACGAAGGTCATTGACAACTTCGCGGCCATGACCGAATGGCGCTATCATCTCTGGGATATAAATATGCTGGCCAGATTGCCAGTCAGATAAAGAAATTTCCCGCACTCCAGATAACAACTCATCTCGGCTTTGCTCAGACAAAAACGCCCAATTACAAAATGCAATTGGGCGACCTTGTTCATCTTCGTAATAGCAAAACTGGTTTAGCTCAAACGCAGGCATAATACGTTGCTGCCATTCAGCAACAACGTATCTGCGATGAAGAGGTGAATGCTGACTTAACAACATCACCCCTCCGATTATTTTTTGAATTTGCGCTAACGTAAGATTTGCTGATTGATATGCAATAGACATATGCCCAATATCACCAAATGCAGTTGCTATTTAACTTTAGAAACTCGCTTTTTTGGCGCAGTTTTTTCTTCCGTTGTTCCCTCTTCAGCCTGAGGGTCAACCGGTTCACTTGATGGTAAAAAACCCGCTGCAACTAACTTGTCAAATTCAGCTGACATGCGAGGATCTTCGAGCATGTTTTTAACCATGGAAACCATATACATAAAGCCAGAAGCTGGCATATGAACCACTTGTTTAAGCTCAAGGTCATCATCATTTTCAGCCATTACGCCACTAGCCATATTTTTTTGGTCTTGACCTACGAAATAAAGGGAAAAAACGCCTTTATTATAATTAACACTAGAAATGGTTTGAACAAACTTCTCTGTCATAAAATAAAATCTCAAAAATTTAACAAAACAAAATGAAATGAACCTTAATCGCATTTAATTGCGAAAAAAGAAACTATAATTGAAATAAATTGAATTGTTAATAGAAACAATTAAATTTAAATCAAAAACCAAGTTAAATTAAAATTAACTCAATAAAATCAATAAGATACAATGAAATTAAATATAAAAATAAAACGAAAACTTGCTGGAAAATATATCAAATGCTAGTATAAAACCTCTAAAAAATCTAATTAGAATGCAAAATGACAGCTAAAGAAACAATGATAATATTATGCATAAACCTTCACCTGAAATTAATTGAAGATGGCAAAAAGGACATAATCAATGGAGAAAACGACATATCAAAAATTAAAGAAATGAATTATTTTGATTTTATTAAAAAAATAGAAAATGAAAAAGAAATCAAAGTATCAGCTAAGTTTTCACAATTTAAAAGTCTAGATAAAGTAAAAACTCCTTCGATTCTATTCGATATGGAAGGTTTACCATTAACTTTAGCAAAATCTAATAAAGATAAGTGTTTAATACAAAGACCTAATAAAGAAACTCCTGAAATAATTTCGTATAACGAACTCAATTCAATTTGGAACCACAGATGGCTGGAGATAAAACAAGCTCAATCACGTTTTGATATCGCCTGGTTCATTCCTGAGTTTTTGCAACACAAAAGAATACTCGGGGAAATTTTTTTGTTTTCTTTTGTATTGCAAATACTCGCCTTAATCTCACCGCTATTTTTTCAGGTTGTGATGGATAAAGTGCTTGTACATCAAGCTTGGTCAACCCTTGATGTGCTTGTGATAGGGCTTGTGTTCACTGGCATTGTAGAGGTTCTACTTCGCGGCTTACGCGAATATCAATATGCGCACACAGCCAATAGAATTGATATTCAATTAGGACTTAAGTTAGTAAAGCACTTGTTTGGCCTTCCTTTGATGTTCTTCAAAACACGTCAAGTAGGCGCTATCGTAACTCGCGTGCGCGAGCTTGATACTGTACGAGAATTCTTAACAGGCTCGATGTTTACTTTAACGGTCGAGTTCTTGTTCATGTTTGTCTTTCTCTATGTAATGAGTTTGCTTTCACCTCCTCTCACATGGCTATTTATTGCAACCATCCCTCTTTACGTATTGCTCGCTTGGTGGCTTACACCTCGAATGCAAGCGGCGGTAGAAGAGCAATTTACGCACGCCGCTGCAAATACCTCTTTTCTCACAGAGACAGTGGCTGGCAGTGAAACTCTAAAAAGCTTAGCCGTAGAGCCTCGTTTTGTTCGCCGTTGGGACGATCAAACGGAAAAAATGGTCTCTACTGGGTACGTGGTTCAGCAACTCAACAACCGATCCAACCATGTCGTTCAACTCATCCAGAAAGTAACAAGTGTTGGAGTTCTGTGGTTAGGGGCAACAGAAGTACTGTCATTGGAAATGACTATCGGACAACTGATCGCTTTTAATATGATGACAAACCATATAGCCCAACCTTTATCACGCATGGTTGAGTTATGGGGGCAATTTATTCAAACGCGCGTGGCACTAGAAAAATTGGGAGACATGCTTAATTTACCTGTGGAGCAGCACACAGGGAGCGATACGATTGCATTACAAGGCGCAATTTCGTTCAAAAACATCCTATTTCGTTACCAACCAGATATCCCACCGACCCTTAACAACTTGTCGCTAGATATCCAAGCAGGTGAAACATTAGGCGTTGTGGGAACATCAGGCTCAGGGAAAAGTACTCTAGCTCGATTACTGCTACGACTCTACTGCCCAGAAAAAGGGTTAATAACGGTTGATAACACACCACTTAATCAAATTGGCATCCAGCAACTGCGCCAACAAATCGGCATAGTTCTGCAAGAAAACTATCTATTTAACAAAAGTGTTTGCGAAAATATTGCCCAATCGAAGCCTGAAGCTAGCTTAGAAGAGGTTATCGAAGCGGCAAAACTTTCTGGAGCTCACGAATTTATCATGAAGCTCCCAATCGGCTATGACACGATCTTAGCCGAAGGTGGGCAGTCCCTTTCTGGCGGACAGAGACAACGCCTGGCGATTGCGCGAACTCTACTTTCAGATCCCAAAATCATGATCCTGGATGAAGCCACGAGTGCACTGGATGACGAATCACAAGCGTTGATTCAATCCAATATGGCAAATATCGCGAAGGGCCGTACGGTCATCACTATCGCTCACCGGTTATCCACCGTACGAGATTGCGACCGAATTATCGTTCTACACCAAGGTAATATCGTCGAGCAAGGTAACCATCAACAGTTAATCACATTGGGCAAACAGTACAAACAATTATGGCAACTTCAGCAAGAGCTCAAGCAAGAGGATTCAAACGCATGAAAAGTGTCATCAAGCGATTCTTAGCCAAATTTAGAATAAACCAAGCGACTGAGAAGCATTACGAATTTTTGCCTGCGCACCTCGCCTTATCACAACGTCCTCCTTCACCATTTGCTCGCATAACGGCCATCACGCTCAGCTTGGGAGTCGTTGCCGTCTTAATTTGGGCGTATTGGGGGAAATTAGATATACAAGCGACAGCTACCGGACGTTTCGTTGTCTCTGGCCGCTCACAAGTGATTCAATCTTATGAGCAGAGCCGGGTTCTCTCTATTCACGTAAAAGATGGGCAACGAGTGACAAAAGGCGCGCCGCTTCTTACTCTTGATACCCTAGGCATCAATCAAGACATTACCCGTTTAATCACTCAGTCTGAATTTCAAACTAATGACCTAATTCGATACCAATCTTTGAATAGTGGCCTGCCACTCTCTAAGGACCTATTATTTTCGGCCTTACCACTCGAACAACAAGCGTTGATCAATGAAAACTTCTTGAGTGAGAAACGTGAATATGAGTCGACCCTGGCAAGTATCAAAGCAGAAATGCAGGTCAACAAAACATCACAAGCGGCTCGTCAAAGTGACATCAACGCATTAATTCAGTTAACCGAAAATATTAGTCAGAGACTCGCGGCACGAAAAACGTTGAATCAAATAAAAGTCATTGGACACGTAGAGTATCTAGAGCAAGAAAAAGAGCTACTGGAAGTTAAGCGCCAAGTGTCGCAACAACGAGCTGAATTAGAGGTTCTAAAGTCGCAATACCATAGTCTTGAAGAAAGGCTGACGGGGTTCAAAGCACAAAAACACAGAGAATGGCTCGAAAAAAGAAAACAAGCGAAATTGCAACTCGGGGGTTTAGCTCAGGAGTTGTCTAAAGTTCGTGAGCGTGAACAGTTAGAAATCATCCGTTCTCCTGTCGATGGTACGGTTCAGCAACTCAGTATTTACACGCTAGGAGCAGTACTTCAACCAGCACAAAATTTAATGATTATTGTCCCTGAAAATGCAGTACAGCAGGCGGAAATACAAATTCTCAATAAAGACGTAGGTTTTGTTTACCCAGGACAGCCAGTGACAGTAAAAGTAGATGCGTTTCCATACACTCGTTACGGTACTATCGAAGCTGAGCTATTGAGTATTTCTCGTGATTCTACTACAGACGAACGCTTGGGGCTCATTTTCCCAGCCCAAGTTAAGCTTAAGAATAACAACATCTTAATCAACGGTAAAAGTATTGAGTTGACACCAGGCATGTCCGTCGTTGCGGAAATAAAAACGGATAAACGTCGTGTTATCGACTACCTGCTGAGCCCAATACGTGAATACCAAGCAGAATCGCTAAGAGAGAGATAAGTATGGATATGACCTTATCAACAACGGAAAATAGCGTTTCTACCACTCAAGATGCTTCTATCAATCAGGACGCTTCTATCACACAAGATAATGGCGGAATCGACGCCGTCGTTTATGCGGGTAACTATTTCCACAAAAAGTCGACCAAGACACAGCTCAAGCATGCTTTAGGCGTCAGTCATTCCAATTTAAATGACTTGGAAATAAGGGAAGCTGCAGATTATATTGGCCTGAAAAGTCAAGTAACGAAAGTAAAATCGAACGAGCTAGATACCCTTCCACTGCCCGTTTTAATTGAAATCGACAATAGTTGGAAAGTGCTCACAAAATCAGCGGATGGTTCTTCTCTTTTATATGATCCAGCCACTCAATTGGAGCAGCAGAGTGAGCTTAGTCCGAGTAGTCACTCATCAACGTACAAGGTAATGTTGGTCGCGGATGAAAGACTAAGTAGCAAAGAAGTGAAATTTGGCCTTAGCTGGTTTGCCCCCTCTATTTGGCGTCAAAAGAGCCAAATGCGAGATGTGTTTATTTATGCTATTGCCCTTCAAATATTCGCACTGGTGAGCCCGATGTTGTTTGAAAATGTCATCGACAAAGTGCTAGTCGGTCGCAGCTTGTCCAGTTTACATGTGCTCGCCATAGCGATGCTTGCTCTTGCCATTGCAGAGCCAGCATACAGTTACTTGCGCAATACCGTATTTGGCCACCTCGCAAGTCAAGTAAATGCAGAGCTATCAGGACGCCTTTATCGCCATTTAGTCGGCCTCCCCCTCAATTATTTCAAGCAGCGTCAGACAGGACAAATCATTGCTCGAGTTCGTGAAATGGCTCAAATTCGCCAGTTTTTGACCGGTTCGACGTTGATGTTATTGCTCGATCTCATTTTTGTTACCGTCTTTCTTGCTGTTATGTTCCATTATGCCAAGACTCTGACTTGGCTAGTAATCGGCTCACTTTTTATCTATTTCTTACTTTGGCTTATTGCTGGTCCAATCATAAGAAAAAAAGTGGAATCAGAATACGAATCGGATGCCGATGCCACGACCTTTCTAACGGAAGCAGTAACAGGCATTGAAACCATTAAAACCACAGCGACAGAACATCGATTTTTACATCAATGGCAACATATCCTCAGCCAACAACTAAACCGTAGCTTTGATGCTCAAAAATCAGGACTCATTGCAGGGCAAGGCATCGGGCTGATACAGAAACTGACTGCGGCACTGCTCCTGTGGTGGGGAGTCAGCGAAGTACTTAACGGTGAGCTCACACCCGGACAATTGGTGGCCTTCAATATGTTGGCCGGCCACGTGACTCAGCCGGTACTTCGACTTGCGCAAATTTGGCAAGACTTCCAACATACTCTTATTGCACTAAAGCGAGTGGGCGATATTCTTGATGAACCAAAAGAAAATGGTAAACAAGGGTTAGCTTCTGTTCCTGAACTCAATGGAGGCATCGAATTTAGTAACATTCGCTTTCGTTATCACGAAGACTCTCCCGAAGTGTTGGCCAACTTATCGTTAGAAATAAAACCGGGCCAGTTTATCGGCATCACCGGGCCATCAGGCTCAGGAAAAAGTACCATCACCCGGCTATTGCAACGTTTGTATGTCCCTCAACATGGTCAAGTATTGGTAGACGGTATGGATCTCGCGATAGCCGACCCAATTTCGCTACGTCGCAACATGAGTGTGGTATTACAAGAAAGTATTCTTTTTTCTGGGAGCGTTGCAGAGAATATCCGCCTAAGTCAGCCTCAAGCTACTGATGAGGAAATACGCAATGCTGCGCAGCTTGCCGGTGCTTTGGAATTCATTGAAGGACTTCCCCACGGGTTTAATCAGCCCGTTGGGGAAAAAGGGGGCTCTCTATCTGGCGGCCAGCGTCAACGTATTGCGTTAGCAAGAGCCCTACTCGTTAACCCTAGGATTTTACTGCTTGATGAAGCAACGTCAGCACTCGATTACAACTCTGAAGCTGCCATCATGAGCAACATGAAAGAGATTTGTAGAGATAGAACCGTAATTAGCATCGCACACCGCCTTAACACCATTCGTCATGCGGATAATATTCTTGTTCTTGATAAAGGCCAAGTTTGTGAAAGTGGGACTCACGATGAACTGGTTGAGAAGGAAGGTCTTTATGCAAAATTATGGAAGCAACAAATTGGCGGCTGATTTATAAATTGAAATCTACGTTGTTATAAGAAATATGGATGGTGTGAGCTTTAACCATTGACATTCACTCAACCCAAAAAGTGTGTGTTGACACACTTTTTGAGCCTTTATTATGTCTTCTCGAAAATCAAAAAACGGCTTTTTCACCTTGGAACGGCGTTGTTGCCTAAATCAGTTGAACCTTTTTCGAGTCTTGCGATCTGATCCTTTATGATGGTTAGAGCGGTGGTGACATGGGTAAGGCAAAAAGAAGATAACTAACTGGGCGGAGTACATTTGAATTTACGGGCGGCCTTCGCAACTAACCCCTGACGCCTCATGCTCGCGGCGATGGTTTTTACATCGTGTTTATTACCATTTTCTTCAAGTTCTTTTTGAATGCGCCTTGCACCATCACGCTCCTTTTTATCATCAAAGACTTCACGAACTTTGCTATCAAGCTGCTTTCGGTGTTCGTTGCGTTGGGTGACTTTATGCCGATTATCAATCCAATAATAAAACCCACTTCGAGAAACCCCAAACACCTTAGCCATACGGACAACCTTATACTGCATCAGGTGTTCGAGCATAAACTCATAGCAATCTACTTTAGATTTTTCGCGAAGTAGGTGGCGGCCTTTTTTACGATATCTAGCTCTTCAGCTTGCTCTGCCAATAATCGTTTGAGTTTGGCATTTTCAGTGGCTAGTTCCTTTTCTCTATCGCTGATTTTCGCATCTTTTTTGACGGCTTTACGCCACCCATAAATTTGAGATTCATATAGCGAAAGCTGTCGTGCGGCGGCAGCGACACCGACTTTCTCTGCTAACTTAAGCGCTTCGGCTTTAAATTCAGGAGCATGTTTAATTCGTGTTTTCTTAGTTGTCATTGTTCACCTCGTTAGTGATTGTACTCACTTAACTCAGTGTCCAAAACTTCTGGTGCGGATCACACATCTTGGACAGTCTCAAACGAGAGTGATTTAAATAAAGGAGAGGTGCCTCCCTCTTGGAAAAATGAAATAGGGGGTTCGAAGTTATTATCAAACAGTACAATGGAGACCTATGTCCAAAACCCTCAATGGTTTGCTTTAGTGCATCCTAAAGAAGATAGGGGCTGTTTTGCTTGTCATAAATATGACCCTTTAACAAAGAAAGCCTTACATTTAAGCCATATGTTTAATGCGGCCCAAGATTACGGTCAGTGTTTTCTTTAAGGCTTGATTTAGAACCTAAAAATTGAAACTTCCTAACAAAGAGTGATCGGCTTTCCACTTTTATGATCTTACCCTTTCAGATTAAAAGGTTTTATAGAAATTAACGTTAATTAAACCGCATAATAACATTTCACAGCTCAACACAATTCGTTGGATTTATAATTATAAAGAGTTAAGTATGCGCTCCAGACACCCTTGGTTAGACCGCTTATTCAGTCCCCACCCTCAATGGGTCTATAAGACTGGTGTTATGTTATTGGCCCTGTTGTTTAGCTTATTGGCTTCATTAGCAACCAGTCTTTATCAAGTTCATAATGAAATTAAGCATGACGTCGACTACCTCGATCAAATCGTTTCTGTTGCGATTAAATATGGGCTTGAAAAACCCATTCTTTCTGAAGCCAGCGTCGCTAGCGGTGAATGCTCCACTGACACTATAGAGCAGTTAGAGAAGCTTTATGTGTCGCATCTACTTATGTCGATACCCATCGTTAATCTTGATAAGCAGAAACCTTATACCTATTGCTCTCCTTTCGGCGTTGAGCAATTTGAACAACGTAATTTTAAGAACTTACTCAGTACACAATTAAAAGGGGAAATGTGGCGTTTAGCGATTTATTCTCTCTCCACAACCCCAAAACATCCCCCCTATTTATACGGTTCGAATGGACAATATGGCTTCCTCTTTCCATTACGCACGGAATACCTTTTTCTTGAAAATGATTTAGACCATCAACGCTCTATTCGTTTATCTTTACCAAAAGAAAATTACACTATCCTTGAAATAGGCAGTTTGCCCAATGCTGATCGCCTGTACTCGAACTCAGTTGCTTCAAACTATCTTCCTCTTACCTTTGAATCCTCCGTCTCTGCCTCACGAGTGTTTTCGAAGTTTAAGCAAAACTTGTGGCCGGTCACCACTTTACTCTTTATGATTTCACTCACCATTCTTTGGTTATGTGTTTCCTATTGGCACGCAAAAAAAGAAATTGCTCTTCAAAAAGCGGTTCGAGACGCCCAGTTTTTCCCCTATTATCAACCCATTGTAGACGCACAAACAGGTAAAATGCTCGGTGTCGAAGCTTTACTCCGATGGCTTCCCTCTGATGGCCGCGTCATAGAACCAAGCAAGTTCATCCATTATCTAGAGCAAAGTGGGGATATCATTCCAACAACAGAAAATCTCATTACAACCATTTACCGCGACTTATCGTCTTTGATGAGTCAAAACGCTGAGTTTTATTGCAGTGTCAACATCACTCCTCTGCACCTACAAAATGACGATTTTTACCACTATTTAAAGCGGTTTCAGCACGACTACTCAAAACTGACGCTTGAATTGACAGAACGCCAACCGATTGAAAATTTGGCGTTTGCCAGTCAGCGCCTCGCCTTACTCAAAACATTAGGACTTAAAATAAGCCTTGATGATGCAGGTACCGGTTATGGCGGAAACTCCTATTTGCATTATTTCGATATTGACACTATCAAAATAGACAAAATGTTTACACGCTCCATTGATGAAGGAAAATCCGCTGTTCTCGATGGGTATATTAAAATGGCTAAGCAGTTAGAAATGAATCTAGTAGCGGAAGGGGTTGAAAATAAGCTTGAAGCTAACGGGCTTTTATTAAGAGGCGTCTTTCAACATCAAGGTTACTATTACGCTAAACCTATGTCGATTGAAGATCTCCATCGCTGGGCTTTAGATTATGGTTATACTCACGAGCGGGTTAGTGAGGCGCTCAGCTAAAAACATCACGGAGCTTACCTTAGTCAACAACGAAAAGATGCTCTTACTAATACTCGTGGTTTAGCCTATTTGAGTCCATAAAACGAACACGTCGGGAGTAAAGAAGATAACCACACTCTTTGCTCATTTGTGGCATCACTTACTTAAAGTGGTCCACCAAGGTCCCCTTGTGGGATAACGAACCATTCCCGCCTTACACATCAGAACATGTACGTCAGAAAACCCTTTTGGCCCGTTCTTTCACGATAGGTCGAAAACCAAGTCCCTTGTGCGTTGCTGATGCTTTCAAACATTGTCATCCCCATTGATGTTGATTCATACTGACTACGTTGATATCGCAGTCTTTGAAATCAAAGTCGAAAAACACATTCGTCGGCTTATTATTCCATCTGCATACCAACACCTGCATCACCGTAAGAGTGGCTGCCTTCACTATTGCAAAAAGCGCCGCAGATGGGCGCAGGCCTGCGTAATATGCCTAAAAAGTTCAGGAGCCTTATCTGGGGCGACGTCCAAGGCTGTTTTTCTACTCAATTAAGCATGCTGGTTGAGTGGTTAAACAGAGTTACTTGGGAATACCAGACACCACACCCTTTGGGTGTGCGTATTCTACTACAAGAATACACAAGCCAGTTTGTAGCACGGCTCTTGAGAGAGAGCCCATTGTTTTGTTCTTTTAAAAGAGCAAAACAATGTCCTTAAAAGGAGTTTGAATAATGCAAATTGTATACGGATATTGTCGTGAAGATGAGGCGGGGAGTTTATTGGACCGCTTTGTTGAACAAGGGGATTTTGTCAGCTTCAAAGAACTGGGCTCAGTCGGGCGTGAATACATGGCATTTGCTGCTTTGTTGCCTTTTACTGACCGCCTCCCCTTTCCTTTCTATTGGAAGGGTGTTCATTTCGTTTCGGTTCAAAAACACACTCAATCGGTCCGTCAACTCACGCCACCACCATCAAAAAATGCTCGCAAAAAACATTATCGTAAACTCAAGAACACGATCATGACCCCTCAAAATTGGAAACAACACGTCTGTCGCAATCGCGGTTTGAAGTCTGTAAACGCTTCCTTGTTGCCTTTAATGTAATCGAGAAGAACCATGGGGCTCAACGGCAACACCTTCACTCATGCGGCCCAAAGCCTTCCCCAAAATATGGGGAACTAACAACGTCCATTTTTCAACCCACCAGATGCACGACACCCCTTTTGATAAAAGCGGTGCGATGTCGTGCCTCTTTTATTTACATTTAAAGGTAACCACATGAAAGATAAAACCTCACGCTTCAACCTTCCTCTTACGTATTGGCGTCACTTTTGTACGCTACTGGCCGTCTACTTTGCCTGTGCGTCACCCGCTTACGCCGATGACCTTTTTGCCAGTGGTAAAGATACCGTGACCAACACGGTAGGGACGGGGTCTTCTGGCGAGTTCTACATTCTGGTGGCAGGCCTGATTGGCGGCATCATCGTGGGCATCATGCAAAAGAACTGGGTGGGTGGCATCATCGGCTTTTTCGTTGGCGTGGTGTTCTGGGAAGTTGGTAAAGGGTTTGTAGGCTTATAAACCACATAAGGAGAGCGCGAAACTATTCGCCCTATTTCACTATGGATCATCAAGACAAACAAACCCTCTTCGCTTTTCCAAACTACTTACAAACCGACGTCAAAATAGTCGGATTTCCAATCGATGAAATACTCCCTTCTATCTTGTTGTTTTTGATGTTGTTCAACATCAATCGGTTGGTCGCGGTCGCCGTGTGTATCGGCTTTTTCCTCACCATTCGCAGCTTAAAAGTCCGACACGGCCCCAAATTCATCATTCACTTCATCCACTGGTATGGGGATGACACAGCGAATAAAACCATTTTTAAACGCACGCCCCCAGCCACAAAAAAATATTGGATTTACTGATGCTCAATGAACATAACGGCGAGGCGCTTAAAGCGGCTCGCTTTATCAATTACGTCCTCACCGCGGTGGTGTTGATCACCGCCTTAGGAACCGCTGGGTTGAGTTTTGCTTTATTAAGCCAAAACCAAGCGGAAAAGCGCACCTTCGTGCCACCTCATATCGACCGAGCGTTTACGATCTCAAGCGATGCGGTTGATGAAGCGTATCTTTCTATGATGGCCGATTGGTGGATACACCTAAAATTTAATGTCACGCCCTCTAACGTTAAACGTCAATTCAACTTACTCATTACCTACGTGCCGCCTAAATACTGGAGTGGCTTACAAGACAAGTTGATGCGAGAAGCCGAATTTATCATCGAGAACGACGTCACCAGTTTTTTTGAAGTTGACACGCTGTCTATCAACCTGAATGAAATGAAAATACGGGTCAAAGGCACGCTCAACAAAACCATCGCGGGGCGCACACTTGACCCTGAGCCCGTGACGTATCTACTCCAAGCCGATTACTCAAGTGGCTTGATTGAACTTCACACCATCGCCCAAGAGATACCGTTATGAAAATACGCTTGATTTATGCTTTTTTTGGTTTGTTGTTACCCATCATGAGCCACGCCCATACGATTGACGCAAAGACCTACTATTTTGAGCAAAATGATACCATTGTGTTGCCCTTATCCTCGGTCAACACCAACCGTTTAGTAGTGAAAGACGACAAGATATTAAACCTTCATTGCCCTAGAGGGTTTTGTCTCGCTAAAGCCAATCAACGAGACCAATCGGGCTCTATTACCGTCAAACTCAACATCGCCTTGCCTTTTACCGCGCACGTCACCACAGAGAAAGGTCAAAATTTCTCGCTTTTTATCAACCCTAAAGCCGTCCCTGCGGTGGTGAATGAGTTTATTCCGCTTCGCTCTACTGCAGAGAAAAGTGTCTTTGAAAAAGATCTCGAATACCCTTTGGCCTTGGGGCAACTCACCAAACAAATGATACATTGGCAGCGTTCAAAGACGCCTATCCCAGGGTTTCGTGTCCATCCGATTGACCCCGAAACCCTCCCCAAAGACACGTCGCCACTGGCCATTATTCCGCAGACCCTTTTTGTAGGCCGCCCCTTCTCAGGGCTTATTTATCAAGTTAAAAACCAATCCAATGACACCGTCACTCTGACCGAAGCGCAATTTTACAGTTACGCCAGTCGGAGCGCCTCACTTGACCGTTATACCTTACCCCCAGGTGAATCTACACATCTGTACATCATCACAGGAGGTCGCGAATGAAACGATTGAAACAGTGGCTTTTTAGAGAGTCAGACTTAGAGGATGGAGTGCTCGCCAATGACCAAAGTAAGCAGCGTAACCAAATACTCAGCCTGTTAGCCGTTGCGCTCTTAGTCGCAGTTTTTTTTGCGTTTAAAGCCTTTAAACAACCTCGAACCTCGCTAGATACTGCGAAAGAAGTCGTTGAGTCAGCCCCCAATTTTGGGGAAATCATTACTGATGATTTTACCGACAAAGACAACCGCTCAGCCTTGACCTTACAAGGTCAAGACATTGAAGACGTCAAAGAAAAGATGGAAAACCTCAATCGAGACGTCGATCGTTTGATGACGAGCAACGAAAATACGATTTCGCAAATGAAGAAAGAGAACGAGATCTTACGCGAGGAATTACGCCAACATCAAGAAGCGCAGCGCACCATCGCCTTGCCATCAACCCAATCGCTATCCTCAAAGGAAGCCGGTCACCTCACCGTCATGGGAGAGCCTGCGCCGTTTGGCTCGCGCCCACTTCCTCCCAAACCTTTACCCTCTTACGCCACCAATGATCTGCAAAAAGAGAGCTTTCAATACAGCAAAGCCGATAAGGCCTCGTTTGATGACCAAGGGCAAGCGTTTGACTCGTTTGATTTTTTTTGGACAGCCTCCTCAGAGTCAGCGTACCAACGAACCGTCGACAATTACGTCCCGTCGGGCACCTTTGTGACCGCCAAAATCACCGGTGGCGCCGATGCCAATGCCGGGGCGTTCGGCCAAAGTGATACCGCCCCCATCGTGTTTCAAACCGTGCATGAAGGCGTGTTGCCCAATGGAGAAAAGAGCCACCTCAAAGACTGCACCATCATTGGGAGCGTGTACGGTGACCTTTCTTCCAATCGCGGCGTGGCGCGCACTCACACCCTCAGCTGCATTCGGGACGGTCGAATTTTAGATATCCCCGTTCAAGGCACCGTCTTTAACTTTGGGCGCAATGGCATCCGTGGCACCTCGATTTTACGTAACGGCAAAATCGTCCAAATGGCGGGGATCTCAGGCATCTTAACAGGACTGGGTGAGACCGGGGCGGGCTTGGCCAGCACCACCTCAACCTCAGCGCTTGGCTCAACGTCGAGCCTCAACAGCAAGGATGTGGGATTAAGTTTATTGGGCAATGCCACCTCGGACGTGGGGAGTAAGCTTTCGGATTACTACATTGCCTTAGCCGAGTTATATCACCCCTTCATCGAAATCAATCCAGGGGGCATCGTGAATATCGTCTTTACGAAAGGGTTCCCTCTCGATGATGAGGAAGCGATCAAACGCTATGTTGATCATCAGACAAAAGAGCAAGAGCAAGCAAAACCAGACACCCTTTTAGAAACCATCACACTCAACCCTCTCGCGGCAGAAGTTAACCAACAATTAAATTAAGGTCGGCTTTTATGACTATCAAACTTTTCACAGCGCTGCTTATTAGCCTACTAGCAGGTTGCTCTGCGGGCTTTCAAGATGAATTTAGTTGCCAAAAAATCGGCGGTATACCCGGCTGCGCCAGCATGGATGACATTCGCAACATCTCGACACACCCAACAACACAACAAGTCGCCGAGGCTAACGTCCTGGCTTCCCACCCTTTTGCCTTACTGCCAAGACGCACCCGTGAAGGCCATCCTATTCGAACCCAAGACACGGTTAGGAAGGTGGTGATTTTTCCCTTTACTTCGGATGACACCACCACTTACCTCGACACAATGGATATTTACATTGTGTTAGACGAGTCTACCTGGACAGGTCGCCCTGTTCAGGCTATCAAGAAGGATTAACGCCATGGGCGTCTCAAAAGATTTAAAGGGTTTTTATCAAGAAGCCAAACGTGAATATAACCACCTTCATTCTGAACTGCCTTACCGCACTTTTGATGCGCAGCACAGCCTCTTTCATAACAAAAAGGGCGTAGGATTTGGATTCAAATTGAGCGTCTTAACGGGGGCGAATGACGACATGGTGGAGGCATTTAACCGTCTCATCATGGATTTACCGCCTGGCCATAAATGGGATTACCATTTTTCCATGATGGGCCACAACCACGTGAGTCATTTGATTGAGCAAAATACCGCCTTGAAATCCGCTCGTGCGGGTATTTGCAGTGAATTAGCAAAACAAGAAGCCGATTACGCCAACTTTGCGGCTCACCACGGCTTTTTTCATCGTCAGAAGCATTACTTTGACATCAAAGATTACAGCGCGTGGTTGTTTGTCTCCAGTACGGACGATGTTGATAGTGTGTTGGATTGCAAAGAGGCGCTCACCACGACTTTATCCCAAATTGGACTGGAGCTCACGCCGCTTACCCCCGAAGGCTTAATCAACTACGTCGAAGGCATTCTCAATTTTGACCCCACACAAACCGCCCCTCGCGGATCTGACTACGCACCAGAAGCGTTGATCTACAGACAAGTCCTCTCTCCTGATACCGAGTTTTTAACTCGCCGACATTACACCGACGTTCGCTTTAGTAACCGCCAACATCAAACGGTGACCTCGCGGATCATTTCATTGGGTTTACGCAGTACACCTCGAACTTTCCGCCTTTACGCCTTGCCCGATTGTTTTGCGTCCTTAAAGAGCGTGGCCAAAAATGTGCAATGTCCACACCTCATGACCCTCAATTTTCGCCATCAAGAATCGGGCAGTTTTGCGACCAAAAATGGCGGACGCATTGGAGAGCTGGAAAAAACACTCAAGTCCCCGATGGCATTTTTCTTCCCTCAAGCGAAGAAAGAGCAGAGCGAACGCGAGCAAATTCGAGATGAAATGTCGGATGGCATCAACAGCATGGCATACATGCACCTGACGCTGACGTTATTTACCAACAAAAAATCCGAGCGACTGCATCGCACTACTGCCATTAACGCCTTTCGCTCTGGCGGGATTGATTTACAAACCGTCTCGATGCTGCAAAGCCAAGCGCTCATGACGACCTTACCGTTCATGATGACCGATGGGTTTTGGGCCGATTGCGACCGTGCTGGACGCATTCAAACCGTAAAAACCGGCAATGTGGCCAACCTCTTGCCTCTTGTGATGGACGTAAAGAATTTCAGTGGCGGCATGATGCTTCCCACCATGCGCCAACAAGCCTTTTGGTTTAATCCGTTTAATTGTGGCTCAGATAACTACAACATCGCCCTGACCGGAGGCTCCGGGGCAGGAAAATCCTTCTTTGTGCAAAAGCTCGCCGAAACCCTCTTTGCCATGAACGGTAAAATCTGGGCGTTAGATAAAGGAAAGAGCTTTAAAAAGCTCACCTTGATGCTTGGCGGCCGCTACATGACAGCTGAGAAGATTTACCTCAATCCATTCACTCACCTGGAACGCATTGCCATGGGGGATGACTATACCGATGAAAAAGGCGAACAGGTCAACCCTCTCAAGGAAACGCTGCACACCATCACCGGACTCTTTGCGACCATGGCCTGCCCCACACACGAAATGGGAGATTTTGAAAAATCGGTCCTCGGTGATTGCATCATTGCGGCTTGGCAGGCACACAAAAGCGAGACGTTGGTTGACCATGTGCAAGAAGCGCTGTTTGCGGCGGCCGAAAAACAAGGCGGTGATCGCCGCCTTTCTGATATCGGCATGCAACTGAATAAATACCGCTCAGAGGGGATCTACGGTGACACCTTCAATAAACCGTCCATGCTGGATCCCAATGTCCACTTTACCACCATTGAACTCGACGGATTTCCCTCGGACATCATGCGACCGGTGATTTTTGCGCTGATGTCGAGCATCACTCAGCAGATGTACCTTTCAGGCTCTCGTTCAACGCCGAAGATGTGCATCATTGAAGAGGCGTGGTCTCTGATGGCTGGCTCTAATGCACAGGCACAAGAATTCATCAATACCGGTTATCGCACCGCCCGAAAATTTGGGGGTTCGTTTTGCACCGTGACGCAAGGGATTGAGGATTTTTACAGCACACCTGAAGCGCTCGCTGCGTTCAATAACTCCGACATCCACATCACTCTGCGTCAAGGCAGTGGATTGGCGAAATTCATCAAAGACAATCCTTCACACTTTTCACCCTATGAGCAATTTGTCATCAAGAGTTTTGAAAAGTCCTCCATCGCCGGTTACAGCTCTGTCATGCTAAAAACCGGTGATGTAACGACCTTTCATCGCTTGTTTGCCGATCCTTTTACTCGTGCGTGCCTTTCGACAGAGCCGCATGAGTTTGAGTACTGTGAAACCTTGATGAACCAAGGCGTCCCACTCATGGATGCGGTCAATCAAACCGCAGAGCATTTTTACGGACCAGAAATTGAGATCTTCAACACCCTCATCTATGGTAAGGAGGCCAAATGAAATCCATCCGTCACACACGTCTTGTCGGTGCCCTGTTTGCCATAGTGTTGATGATGTTCACGCTGATGGCCGTCAAGCTCAACACCGCCCCTCAAATCGTGGTCTTCGATATCGAACAAACGTTAGCGCAATATCAAGACCAACTCATTGAAGCCAACCTCAGCGATCAGGAGCACAGCGCGCAATTGGCGACCTTTGATACGGAACTCAGGCGGCTCTTGAAAGAATACGCGCAAGCGCACCATCTCGTGATTATCGTGCCAGGCGCGCTCATCAGCGGCGCACCGGATAGAACCACCGAGATCCAACATTACGTTATTGAGGCGCTTAAAAAGGAGTCATGATCTTATGATTGTTCACGGGCATTCATTCATCAAACCAACAGCACTCTCAAAGGTGCTCGGTCTCACTTTACTTGCCATCGCCCCCACCGCTCTTAGTCAACAATTTGGGCGTCAAGGCGAACTTTTCCCTATTGCAGAGGTAGACATGTTGCAATGGATTAACAACAGATTGACACACTTAGAAGCCACGGGAGAAACCGCAAAGATGCAACAGCAGTTTGTGGAGAACGTAGAAAATAACGTGCGAAGACCCCCTCCCGTTAAAGGGTTGACCGCCACCACCGCGCCCAACACCTTTTACATCGACCCATCATTAAAGCTGGCCACCGATATCAAAGATGCACAAGGTAACCTCCTTTATGCTAAAGGCCTCGTCATCAACCCTTTTGATACCGACACTTGGCCAGTCGACATTCCCAAACAATCATTCGATTACTCGTATGTGATTGTCTTTCTTGATGGTGACGACCCAAGCCAGCGCGCTTGGGCTAAACAATACCGCGCAGATAAGCCGATAAAATGGACCCTCACCAACGGCAGTCCAGAAGACGTCGCCACGGAGTTTGACGCCCGAATTTATTTTGACCAACAAGGTCACTACAGCCGTCAATTTCAACTCTCACACATTCCCGCTCTGATTGAACAAGACGGAGCGCGGTGGAAGATCACAGAGATCGATGTGACGCCGTTCACCACCATAAACAAGAGTGCGACGAACACAAAATAAGGAGAAAGACCTTGAGATCCCATGGGTTATTACTGCTTGGTTTGTTCCTATTTCCTTGGCAAACCCAAGCTCAATCCGCCGCTTGTACGGGGCATTTCTTAAATCCATTGTCTGATATTTGTTGGGACTGCCTATTTCCTATGACACTGGGCAGTGTGCCTCTCATTAGCTCGACATACCCTGACACCGCCAACCCAAGCATGCCGATCTCCTATTGTCCTAAACCCCCGCCCATTTTTATGCAAATTGGCTTAAACATTGGGTATTGGGAGCCGTATTCCTTGGTGGACGTGACGCGAGTCCCTTATTGCATGGTCAACATGGGGATGCAGTTGAGTAATGACAATAGCCAACAAATAGGAGGCTCGCAGCACGACTCAAGCAGCAAAACCAGCGGCAATGCTTTTTATCACGTGCATTGGTACAAATATCCGGTGATTTACTGGCTACAACTGATGCAGTCGGCCGCCTGCATGGCCACGGATAATTTCGATGTGGCCTACCTCACCGAGCTTGACCCGTTTTGGGATGATGATGAGATGTCGTTCATTCTTAACCCCGAAGCCATTTTGTTTGGCCACCCCATCACGCAGCTCTCTTGCATCACCGAAGCCATGGCGACCACCACCGGGCGCGTTTTGCCTTTTGATGCGCTTTTTTGGTGTTTAGGCTCACAAGGCAGCGTCTACCCATTAACCGGTAATAGCGCTTACTCTCATACCGGCCCTCAAGTTGGCACACTGATGTTAGAGCGTTTTAATTTTAAAATGCACAGGCAAGGCATTGTGTGGGAAACCCGGGGCGAAGATGGCGCAATCTGTTACCAATGGCCAGAGCCTATCTTGCCGAAAAGTCGCTATCGCTATCAATTGTCGGCACCGATTGGTGATGCCGCTCATTGTTATCCCTATGGCACCACCTCGTCACTTTGGGAGCAAGGTAAAGACAACCCAACCACCGGCGGTAACTTTGGTTTTGTGAACTGGCGAAAACGTAATTGCGTATTTTTATAAGGAAATGAGACGATGTCATTTAGCCCAAGAGCCTCATGGCTGTTACTTATTCTGCTGGTTAGCCCTCTCTCAACAGCCGAGAAGGGTTACTCTCAAGAAGAGCTCAAAGCGCTTGCCAAGCAAGAGCAGACCATTGCAGCGCCAACCAATCACAGTGAACTGACCACCTTTCTTGAACGAGGTCAGCAACATAAGCAAGAAGCGTTGTCGATGAATCAACACCTCGATAACGTGTTGCAAGACTCGCCACTGGCGAGTGTTCTTGGGGTGCCTCAGGAAAATCCAAACAAAAAGGCGCAAGGTGTGATGGTGTTTGTGTCGCTTTCCATGCCAGATAACGCGCTTAGACAGCTACTCAAACAAAGTCAGCAATATCAGGTTCCTCTCGTGATACGTGGGGTACTGCCAGAAGGCATGGTACCGACAGCCTCTCGAATACTGAGTTTGTTAGAAGCGGACGACGAAGAAATGGCCATTGATAGCGGTTTTGCCATCAGTCCACAGTGGTTTCGTCAATTTAACATCACCCACGTCCCCGTGTTTGTGGCCATTGGAGAAGCGTGCAATGAAGCGTCTTGCCCGCAAAGTGATTACGACATGGTTCACGGCAACCTCTCCCTTCCTAACGCATTAACGATTTTAAGCCAAGGCGATGTAGGACACATCGCCAAACAAGTGCTCAATAGGAGTTCCCCTTGAATTCGCCCTTTTCACTACTTTTTGTTTTTCTCTCTTTCAGCGCTGCTCTCTTACTCTCCCTTCATACCCTTGCCGCCCCTCAAGAAAACACATTCTACGACAACGTGGAGTGGGCGAAAAACACCCCGAACGAGGCTTACAATGACTCAGAAATGACGCTTAACCTGTCAGACTTCTGCAGCGACAATAATCCAGGGTGTGAAAGCAAAATCCGACAGCCTGATGAAGCCGGGATGACTGATGCACAAATCACAAACCAATCCACGTCGGAGTTTGGCAACAACGAACACGCTCAAGCGATACAAGAGGGGTTTGACAATAATAGTGTCACCATTGACCCAAACGATGATACGTATCGATTCGCCACCCTTGGCATTGAGAACGCCTATGAAATCAGTCATGGTCAGTCTAATCAGTACGTGGATTGTGACAACGCCACGCAATGCGTCATTGATAACATCGCAAAGCAATGCTACCGACCAACTCACAACCCGGTCCCGTGTGACAAAGTCCCCGTCGCCTCCGTGAGCCTTAGTGAAGTGATCTACCGCTGCCCATCCGGCTGGACAAAGCAAGGGGATAATTGCCAACGCCCTCTCTCACAATGCCGACACGATAATCACAATTACGTGAGGCAAACGGGGGGAACAAGAGGGTTTACAGGGTCAGATACCACGTATTTCTGGGATGGGAAGGTTGTCTCTCCCAACCAAGGCTACACGCTTGGCGATTTAAAACAGACCGACCACATTGTCTGGAAAAGTAACGAATCCTGGTATAAACGCTACCAGATTTGTCGCCCCACCACACAAACGAAAAAAGTCACCTTGAGCTGCTCAAACGGATTCTCCTTATCCGGAGGGAACTGCATCAAGAACAACATTACTTGGCGAACAGAATGCAACCTGATGAACTCATGCAAGATCACTCGCCAGCAATGCATTGAAGGTCGAGCCACCCGCATCATTAATGGCATACCGACCACGCTTGATTGCTGGAAGTATCGGGTTGAGCACCAATGCACTCGACCCAATACGTGCAACGTCCTGCCCGCCGATTGCACCACGACGTCAACCCATTGCAGCCTCCAGCAAAACGGTGTGTGCATTGAGGAGAAAGTCAATAAATCCTGCCCACAGCGGCGCTGCAGTGCCACCCAATTAATCTGTGGAGAAGAGAGCTTTTGTCTGGATGGCGATTGCTTTGAAGCCATGGCGACCACTTCAAACCGCTTTAATGAAAGCACCTCAGCCTTAGCCGCGCTCGCAGAAGCCGCTGACGGTATGGGTAACCCACCGAAGATATTTACAGGCAAAGGCATGAAGTGCACAGACGCCGCTTTTGGTTTTGCCGACTGCTGTAAAGACGGCGGTTGGGGCACGAGTATTGGCATAGCCCAATGCAATGATGAAGAGAAAGCGCTCGGTCAAGCCAAAGAGCAAGGCATTACGATAGCCCTTGGCCGTTATTGCGCAGAAAAGGTCTTAGGCGCGTGTATCCGGGAAAAGAAGACCTACTGCGTCTTTGAGAGCAAATTGGCGCGCATCATCCAAGAGCAAGGCTCGAAAGGTCAACTTGGCATCAGTCTGGGAACCGCCAAACACCCCATTTGCGGCGCCCTTACCCCCGAGCAGCTTCAAGACATAGATTTTGAACGCCTCGACTTTTCGGACTTCTACGACGACATGCACGGCAACACCAACCTGCCTTCGGCCACAGAAATCCAAGAGCGATTACACAGCGCTTATCGCCATTAACTTAATCAATGATGAGGACATGATATGGATCCCCTACTCCCTTTACTTGTGGCCACCCTGTCGACAACCGGGTTTGCCATCACCCTTATTCGGCATCTTCTGTTCAAACGAAAACTCCATCAGCTCAAGCAAGAAATGATGAGGCACCAACAACAGCGTGGCATTGATGAAGCACTTTGGACGTTATTTCACACGCGCACCCACAAGATGCTGAGTTTCTGGCAATAATGAGGTCACACCATGAAGGACTTATCCACAAAAACGGTGAACAACTCAATTAACCGATTAACAATCAAACCCCTACCGTTAATGTTGTTGGCTTTATTGGCCTTTCACAGTATCGCCGATGAGCCCCCCAAGGGGTGGCGCTGGTATAACGAGACCAAAGCGCCCAAAGTCCCTCCCAAAGAGGAGGAGAGCCTCCCCCCCAACAGCGTCTCTACCGTGATGAGCGCCACCGAGCAGATGCAATGGTTCCACCGCGCGTTTGATGAAGCGTTAAACGATGCCACCATTAACCCAACCGATGAAGAGAAAAATCTAAAATTGATGAAGCTGAAAAAATTCATCGATGGCAAGACCACGCAAACGGGCATGACCTTCAAAAAGCTCATCAACGAACACCCCGAATACTCGTACACCAAAGACCGCCCCACAGAGCAAGCCGCAAGAGCGACGTACTATCAAGGTATCCAACTCAAAAACGAAGCCACTGTGCGTCAATTGGTACAAGAAGGTTGGGGCCTCTACTTCATCTACGAAGGGCAAGACGCCTTATCTCAAACCCTAGCACCCTCAATCCAAGACTTTGCCCACCGGTACCACATCGAACTGGTCGGGATCAGCAAAGACGGTCAGACCTTTGAGACGATTAATGAAAACCGTATTGATAAGACAGGGCGTGTACAGGTGCGCTACACACCGGCTTTAATGCTGGCCAATATCCACACCAAAGCACTCAAGCCCCTCGCCTACGGCTTCATTTCACAAAAAGACTTGCTCTCTCGCTTTCACAACGTCGCGACCAATTACCAAGACAGCGACTTTTAACTTAAGGACGCCCCGATGAACGCTTTTATCCGCACGTTATTGTTGAGTACGCTGATGACGCTCGCCTCAACCTCCCTCACTCAAGCGCAACCCCCTCATGCGATGACAGGCCAATACGCCTTGGTGTTCTTCCATTTTAGTCAGTGCGCTGAGTGTCACCACTTTGCCCCAACCATGAAGCGGCTAGAGCAAACTACTCAACTACCTGTGTACGATTTCTCCTTTGACGGACAACCCATCCCCGGTTACGCGACGCCTATACCGACCAACTCTGACATCACCGCTGCGTTTTTTGGGGATCTCAAAAACGCCATTACGCCCGCCACGTTCTTAATCAACGTCAGCAATGGTAAGTACGTGCGTTTGAGTGAAGGCAATGTTCCATACACTGAGCTGCTTAAGAGCTACCAAGCCTTGCGCGCCGATGTGGCCATCATGGAGAGTTTACAATGACGCGACCTACCCTCCTGGCTCTCTTAATGAGTCTTTCATGTTCACTTCATGCCGGCGGCTTGGGCGACGCCATGAACAGCTTTTGGGATGACAGCAGTTTTAACAGCAACATCACGAACCCAAGTGCCTATCAGGGTCAATCCGCCACCTACTATAATGCGGGCAGTTTGTTTGCTCGCACCAACATCAAAAACATTCAACTGGCCGCCATCACCTTGCCTTCTGTCAGCGCAGGGTGCGGTGGCATTGACGCCTTTATGGGCGGCTTTTCTCATATTAACTCTGACCAACTGGTGGCTTTTGGTAAAGCCGTCATTGCCAACGCCGTGCCCTTCGCGGTGGATTTAGCGCTGCAAACTTGGGCGCCGAGCATCAAAGAGAATCGGGACAAACTGCAAGCCATTGCTGATCAGTTCCTCACCACCTCGATGAACTCTTGCCAAGTAGCGCAATCGGCGGTCTCTGGTTTAGCGGCCTTTACCGATGGGGAAGCCAAGCGACATGCCTGCGCCACCCTAGGCACGCAAAGCAACGCTTTCGCTGATTGGTTAGAAGCGCAACACGAATGTCGCAACGTCCGTACCAACCAGAGCACACTGGCTAGCAACACCGATGACGCCACGGCGCACGCAGTGAAAGTGAACTTAAATGTGGTGTGGGATGCGCTCATGAAAAGCGCTTACCTTCAAGACAATCAAGAGGTCGCCGAGTTTATCGTAAGCCTCACTGGCACCGTCATTTACGACGCGCAGGGGACGCCAAGCTACATTCCGGCCATGTTAGTGGGTAACGACACCGCCATTAACGCCCTTTTGACCGGAGGGGATTTGGAGGTGTATCGATGCGACAACACCGAGACCTGCCTTTCGATGAGCCTAAGCGCCATCAGCCTAAATGAAAGCCAAGCCTTTAACGCCAAAGTGCGCCACACCGTCGATACGCTCTATGCCCACTTACAATCTGACCAACCTATCACCGACTCAGAGAAGAGCTTTGTTGAACTCAGTGACATTCCTATCTTAGCAATGCTCATTGATGATGCGCACCTCAACCTACAACCAGAAAGCCATTTATACGCTCAAAATATTGCCGCCGATCTCTTGCATGCCTATCTCAACAACATGCTGATGATCGTCAATCAATCCATGACCAACCTCGCTTCGGTTAACCCAACCGACGTCAATCGCACTCTCGAAGGCATCAACAGTGCAAGGGATTACTTACAAACCATTCGAGACCGTCACAAAACAAAATTGAACGCGTACTTAGCCCTCACTGAGCGCTTAAAACGCAAACGAAAGCTCCTTAGCCAATCGGCAAGTGACGCTACCCTATCGAACCTCACCTTTGGCCATTAAAGGAGATCCCCAATGACCTTAGACTTTTATCTCTATGGCGCAGGCCCTCAATTACAACGAGCCTTGAACGCCGTCGCCACTTTTTTTACCACCAACACCTTTGGCTCGTTAATCGAAATCGCCTTACAACTGGCCTTTATCATCAGTGCCACCCTATTTTTTGTGTCTCGAGACGCGAAACATGTGATGCGTTTTATGTTCATTTACTTGGCTATCCCCACTTTTCTTATCAGCATGAAAGCCACCGTCCATATCAATGACGCGCAAAATCCTATGCGCATTTATTACGTGAATAACGTGCCTTACATCGTCGCAATACCCGGTTGGGCGGCCACCACGTTCATGCACGGCTTAACCGAAGGCATTGAAATCGTCTTTAGCAGTACAGAGGATGAAAGCTACAGCTCCTCAGGCATGGTGTTTGGTTCGAATTTATACACGTTGCTTCGTAGCGCCAACGCCGAAACCATTGATCTGCAACGCTATTGGAAAGACTTTTATCACAACTGCATCGTCGGAGACATTCGAATTAACAAAAAATACACCATGCAAAACATCCTGCAAGCACCGGATTTGCTGGGTTTTCTCGCCACAAAATCGATGTCCCCCATTCGTGGGCTCTATAACCCCCAGGGTCAATACAGAACCTGCCGCGACGCGTTTCCTGAACTCACTCAACAATTTGATGAAGAGGCCAATCAAACCATGAATAAACTGGGCGCGTATATCTTGGGACGAGAGAGCAACATCCAATCAACGTTCTTAAGAAACGCCATCGAGAATAGTCACCAAGATTTAATTGGGGTCAGTAACAACGCGGTCGATATTTTAAAACAGAACATGGTCATCAACATGACGCGATGGAACATCGAAAACACGCACCGAGGTATCGCGGCCAACTACGCCTACACCGCCAACCAAATGCAAACCACCACCATGTGGGCCAACATTGGGCTGCAAGCCAAAGAGTTCATTCCAATGATGCACTCGATAGGAGTGATTTTGTTTGTCTGCTTTGGGGCGATCATTGCCATCATTGCCTTGCTGCCACATATGGCGCTGCCTGTCCTTAAAAACTACGTTGGCAGTTTTTTCTATCTGGCCACTTGGCCTATGATATTCACCATCCTCAACGCTATCATGATGTGGTTCTTAGAAGGGGCGACCCAGGGCGCGACACAAGGGTTACGCGGCATTACCCTCTCGAACATGAGCGGCATTGATTACGTCAACACGCGTTACGCCTCCATTACCGGATACTTGATGATGTCCACCCCCGCGATTGCTTTGGCGTTAACCAAGGGCGCAGCGGCCATGATGAGCAGCTTAAACTACCAACTGGCGGGGATGATAAACCAAACCAATGCCCGTACGTCGGCAGCGGCCTCAAGCGGTGATATCAGCCACGGTAATACGCAAATGCAGACCCACACGTTTAATAACGTCAATGGCAATAAGTTTGATACGTCGACATTGCTGAAACAACACGGCAGTACCACTCAAAGCGAAGACGGTATGCTTTCAACGCAATACGGTGATAGAACGGTGTATGACACTAGCCCTACCGCGTCGAATTTCCAGTGGAATGTCGCCAGCTCTAGTCAATACAGTGAAGCGGTGCAAGACTTGCACACTAGCGCTCAATCCAACCTCTCGACACAACAAACGGCCTTGTCACAAAGCACACAAAGTGGCTCTCAATTGATGGCCGATTGGAAAGAGAGTTATTCTTCAACCCAAGGTTACGGTTTAACTCATGGACACGGTGCAACTGCTGCAGCATCAAAAGGCTTAGAGCAGGTCAGCTCCGCCACTGAGCAAGTCAGTGCGGCAACCGGATGGAGCCATGAGAAAGCGAATGCCTTCTTACACTCTGCGTACGGCGGTTATGACGTGAACGCTGGACTGTCAAGCGGCGCTCTCGGTGACGCCGTAGGGTTTAATGGGAGTGTGAACGCGTCCACGGGACAAAAATGGACACAGGAAGACCGCGAAACGCTCAGCAGCATGAGCAACGAACAACAAAGCCAAATGCAAGCCGCTATCGAGTCCTACCGCTCTGGCGCCAACCAAACCATCGAGGCGAGCAACCGCCTCACGGCCGATGAACGTAATACGGAGATGGGCACTTACGCCACTGGCTTTACGGCGAACTTTAGTGAGACACAAGGCTTGATAACGTCCACGACACAATCTCAACAAGAGGTCGATACGCTCAGCCAAGTCAACAGCCAAGATCAACGTCATCTGGCCAGCCTGACTGAGAAACTGGAAAAACCATTCCAAGCGTTTGTTGAAAACGGGCGTACGAAAGACGAATCAGGACTCATACTAACGGGACAGGGCGACGATGCTCGTCAAGATCGCGCTGACTTATGGGAAAAATTTAAAACAACCGACACGTTTAAAGATTTTGTGCTCGCCAGCGTACCCACTCAAGAAGAGCACGAACAAGCCTTTAACCCTGAGCCGACCCAAGCCGAGTGGCAAACGATGGTGGGGGAACAATTTAAAGGCCAGGCTCTAGGTAATACCGGTCAAACGGTGCTGGAGCAGCATCAGAAACGCGGCGGCACAGAGCGTTATTACAACCCCGACAACCACTCACAAATCGTGGATGAAACACGTGAACAATTTGAGGGCACCAGCAAGCGTGTTGAGCCACCATCAACCTTGCAGCCAACAAAGAAAGAGTAGGATCAAACCCATTCTTAATCTATAAATAATGGTTAATTATTGAGCAATCCAAGTGAGATATCAAAACAACCTAGTATTATACACAGTATAAAATGGAGGATTAGTAATGAATAAATGGACCATATTAGGCTTAATCACATGGTGCTCTTTTTCGAGTTTAGCCAATAATCAAATTCCAGAAATTGATCGCCCCATCAGCAGCAAGAACCCTGCTAGTATGGGTTACTACGTTGAGCACTATCAAGATCCCGATAGCCCTGAGTATCGAGATTTATTGATCGGCGTTCGTGTCGCCGCGGATACCATAAATCTTTATACCACGCGCTTAGACGCTCACAATCAACGTATCGATTATTGCTTGCCAATGAAAAGCCAGGTAAACCGCGAAACATTACGGAATTGGAAAACCGAAGAGTTAATGGAGCTGATTAATAACCAAATTGAACGTAATATTAAAAAATACGGTAAACCAGGCATTAACGGGTCTATCGGTTATTACTTAACAATGGGGCTCAAAGAGCAATACCCTTGCCCGGTACAAAAGCAATTTTAAGCTGTTGGTTTACCCTACCAAAGGTTATGTTTGAGTTGACGACAGATATGCTCTTGAGCAATTTAAAGAACTAGAACAAAGAAACTTTCAAGCCAAAAATAGATTTATATAACAAGTCAATTCTGGTCAAATAAAACCTACTTTCTTAACATCTATTCATTAGATTGATTTCGTTTGAACTCAGCAAAGGCTCTAGCGTGAATCAGAACATCTTCGATCCCTTGTTCGTCATTTAACAAGTCAGCAAAAGAACAATTGTAGTCTGGTAATCCCTGAGCCTTATAGTGTGGTTCCGTAATAAGATACTGTTTCCAAGCTTTAGGTACTGAACCTAGCACTTTCTTTTCTGATAACAGAGTTAATATTTCATCTACTTTAACAGGATACTTAAACCATGATATCGGTTTAATTGCAGGTCCTCGCTTATTTGCCACGTAAGGAGGGAGTTGAGATGAAATCAACTCAGATTCTTGAATGAATCGTACTGTCCAATCTGCAATATTTACCAATTCACCATTCGGAGTACGATTGGGGTGATTTTCAATAATCGGCGCAATGTAACCAATCTTAACTTTACGCTCAGAGATATCATTGAAAGCTTTTATTTTTTCTAAAGCTGGCAAAATATCGGTATCGTTAGTTACAAACACAATTTGCTCAAGCTCAGGATCGGTCAGAGCATCAAAAACAGCTTCAACAGCAACATTGACATCACTTTTCTTCTCTTCAAGCTTCCAAACTTTAACTCGACTAGAATCTTTAGGTAATATCTCTTTACCATTTTTATCCAATTCAAAAGCTGGGTATGTAACAGGACCACACTGATACTTTCCTGGAATCTTCTTGATATTAGAACCACAAACAATTTTCAAAGCTTTATGATAAGTACGTTGATCGTTGATCGAATTTGGATCAGAAGCTACATTAGGAAGGATTTCTGCGGTGAAAAACTTTATGGGGTCAATCTCATGTAAGGTAAAATTGTTGCCATGAGAACGAGGGAGAACATACTTTTCAAGTAACTCATGAATATTAAGCCATTTAAAGTGTGATCCGCACCAGCAGTTTTGGACACTGAGTTAAGTGAGTACAATCACTAATG
>NZ_JBGONU010000031.1:0-57701 GCF_041439295.1 Vibrio sp. 1F253
ACACAATAGCGCCGATGGTAGTGTGGGGCTTCCCCATGTGAGAGTAGGACATCGCTAGGCTTTAAATTTGAACACTTGTCAGCGACGACAAGTATTCCACTGCGGAGTGGTAGTTCAGTTGGTTAGAATACCGGCCTGTCACGCCGGGGGTCGCGGGTTCGAGTCCCGTCCACTCCGCCACTTATTAGAAAAGCCCTGCTAGAAATAGCAGGGCTTTTTTATATTTGAAGAAAAGAGTTTTGCTTGTAGATTGTATGAGTGCTGTAAAGGCATCGAGACCCTACACTTCACGCTATTCCGGCACATATTAGAAAGCCTAGTCTGACGACTAGGCTTTCGTCGTTTCCGGCATATGAATCTTATTATTCAACTTCGAGTTTTGTAGAAGCGTTGTCCGTTGAGCTCGAGCTCTGATATTCCAACACTTATTATAAAAGTCCTGCTCTTTCTAGAAGCGCTTGATTACGTTAGTTGATATTTGTGGCTATCGATTCAATGGTTAACCTTTAGAGAATGTCTTAGTGAGGTTTACTTCTTACTAATTTGAACTGGTTGATAAAGATGTCTCGTCTCTAGTCACAAGGTTTTGCTGGTTCGGCAACTCTTGCTATATCTCTACTGCTTAATAGATGAACCTATTAAGCAGTTGCGTGAAACCCCGGCTTTAGCGTTTTATAGTTGGAATATTGATGGCCATTTAATTGCTAATTCAGCGTGATTTAACGTGGCTTTCGGTCTGTTGGTGAATATCTTTAAATGTGTTCTCTCAAAGTGAGCTCCTTTTACTCTTCAGCTTACAGGCGTCATACCTCTCGAGCCTCTTCTAAGAGCTTGTATATAAAAATCGTAAAACTACATATAGACACAATTAGTGTCGTTCTCCGTTTGTTTGGGAGGCTTTATTACGCTATTTCATAGTTACTTTTGTGCACTAGGTTTGGTGGCGTTGGACGGGTAGGGTTCGATGAGTTTGGTTTATAGGTGTTGTAGAAGTTATCTAGGGGCAAATAACAGATACAAAAAAGCCGATGCTAGACATCGGCTTAGTTTGAGTCGTTTTGAATTACGCTGGTTGAACGAGAGCGAGTGCTTTACGAGAAACCTCGTGAGCTGCTTTCGTTAAGTTTTGCTTCTCTAGGGCATCAGATAGGTATCCGTAATCTGAAACATTTGAGCGAAGTGCTAGTGCTTTTTCAAAGTGACTTTGTGCTTCTGCCCACTTCTGTTCTCTTAGGTAGAATTGAGCCAATGCGCTGTGTGCTTCGGCATTGCCACCATCTTTACTGATAGCACGCTCTAGCATCACAACTACTGGGTGGTGATCGGCAAGATTTAGCTCAGGAAGCAACATATAGAGCTCATTTGAACCACTCTTCGCAATGTTTTCTTTAATCACTGTGAAGGCTTCTGAATCAGCTTTACGAGCGATCAGTTGCTTCACAAAACAAGAAACAAGGTGAGAGCTTTGTTTTTGCTTTCTTGAAAGCTTATTCCAATGACTGATTAAACCTTCGCTACCTTGCTGCTGTGCCACATCGTGAAGCAAACCACATTGAGCTTTCTGTTCCAGCTCAACTTGTTCATCAGGTGTAAGAAGCTTGTTCTTAGCCAGCTTAGGCGTTAGCTCTAACAGTGGCTGCCACAGCTTAAGCTGCATGTAAGTGGCTTTTAGCAGGCCAAGTACGGCGGTGTTATTCGGGTACGAACCTTTCAATGTTGAAAGTGTATCGAATGCGGCTTCGTAGTTCGACTCACTGATCTGTTGTTTTGCTTTCGTTAGCTCAACGGCCAATAGAGAGTCCTCTTGTTGGCTAGCAAGCTCAATGTACTTATCACGCTCACTTGTATTGCCTTGTTCGTGAGCAGCTTGAGAAGCGACTAAATAACAAAGTAGCGGCATGTCGTGGTGGTTAGCCCAACGAGTTACCTTCTTCTCTGCGCCTTTCCAGTCACCTTCAAGAAGCTTGATGATGCCTTCATTGGTATAACGACGAGAGCGCTTTAGTTTACGAACACTGAACCAGTTCCAAGTTGTCGAGCTTGCGTACATAAGCTTTTTAAATAGGTACTCTAAGCCGAATAGAGCCGCTAGAAGAGCAATGACAAAGATAACCAGTGTTGTCACGCTCATCTCAATGGTCTTATTCGCAATTGAGATCAGAACGTAGCCTTGTTGACCAGAGAACTGAGTACCAACAATTAACCCAGCACCTAGAACGAGAAAAAGAAAAATCCAACGAATCATTATTTTTCCTCCGCGGTCATAACGGTTACTTCACGACGTAGGCGCTCACGTATCACGTCTGATAACTCATTTTGAGACTCAAGTTTCACAGGATATTTCACAGAAACATTCTGCTCGCTCAGCTGCTTAATTGCCTTCTCAAACTCAATCACTGAGTTGTTGTCTTGGTTTAGGTACGACTTCGACCATTCGTTAGCTGTTTGTAGTGCTGCACTGTAGACATCACCTTGTTCTTTGTAGACAGCGCGAATTGCGGTCTCTAGTTTGCCCTTGATATTCTCACGCAGGTAAAAGTGTTGCTCAGGAGAGAGTAGAGGAATAACTTCACCATCACGACTGCGGAATGTGATGAAATTTTCTGAAAAATCTTTCATCGACGTCATCAGGTTGTTCTGCCAATCATTGATATCTTGCGATACGGCTTTTTTCTCAACAACCGCAGCTTCTGGAAGAATCGCATTGGCAAGCGGCAGCGTATCGACTTGTTGTTGTAGGCTTGTGATGCGTAGAACTAAGCCATCACGGTCGATAAGAGGAATAGTGCGAAGCTTAGTAATGTCATTGGTCATTGATTGACGAAGAGAGACCAAGCTTGGGTCATTCAGTGCGGCGATACGTTGATCGGCGCTTTCCATTAGTTTGGTTGCACTAACGGCATCATGCTCTAGGAACAGTTTACGTCCTGCTAGTTTCACAAGGTAATCAGCTTCAGCAAGCAACCAGTCATTTGGACGGCGACCTTTAACATCAGCAACCGCTAGCTGTAGGCTTTGAATGCTCTTCTGTTGCTGAGATTGCACGACTTGAGTTTTCTCCACCGCATGTGATGCTTCTTGGATGGTCTCTTGCTTGATGGTTTGTAGGTCTTTATTTACTGCAGATTGAGTATTTTGCAGTTGTGCTTGAAGAGCAGCGATTTGAGCCGAGTACTCAGCGCTCTTTTGCTGCATTTGAAAGGCGATACCGCTACTGAAGACAATTGAAATAGCGATCGCAATAGCGCCTAGTTTTACACCGCGCTTACCTTGCTTTTCTGCTCTCTCTATTTGCTCTTTATGTTCAGCTTGAGGCTGTTCATTTTGAGCGGTATTTGACGCAGAGGCATCAAGTTTTTGTTCAGGCTGTTTTGTCTCTGTAGAGTCAGCTTTTTCGTTTTCAACAACTACTGGCTGAGTGTCTTGTTTCTTTTCAGGTTCAATATGCTCATTATTTTTTTTGCTTGTCATGCTTATTTCCTGTTCTAGCTAGGGCCGGAGAGCAGCCAGTAATATTTGGTTCGTAGCACTGTGAGTATTGGTCACGTTTGAGAAGCCGAGTTGTTGTGCTCGTTCTACTATGCGCTGGCTTGGGACAAATAAATGTCTTGTTGAAAGCCAAGCCAAATACTCATCAGGGGTAATTGAGCAGAGATACTCCAATTGTTCCTGACTAGTGATGACAACTTTGGACGTTTTTTTGTTTATCCATGTTTGATAGGTATTGTGGTCGCTAATAGGAATATATTCTCTACGGTAGGTCTCACAATAAGAGACTTTTGCACCTCGATTGAGTAGAGAATCTCTAATGAGCTCACGCCCACCATTTCCACGCAGTATCAAAATGGATTTATTATCTACGCCATTAAGTTCAGTAAGTTTGAGAAGATGTTCACTATCACTCACTTTGGGATAGTTTACTTTTTGTTTACTAACTTTGCTTAAAACGTGCGCAGTTTTTTGACCAACGCCAAGATAAAGCGGCGAAGTTGGCCAAATAGATGAAGTTTTCGAAAGGATGTTTTGGGCAGCGGTCACGGCGTGGTGACTGACTGCAATAATGATATCGCTGTTATTAAGCTGGGTGCTTAAATCCGATGAGTGTGGATTATCAACGATACGAATAAGCGGATGATGGATTGCTTGAATCCCTTCATCCGCTAGTTGTTGGCAAAGCGATTGTCCCTCTGAACCGGGACGAGTCACCAACACTGTCATAGTTATTCTTGGTCTGCGTATAGCTTGGTTAAGATTTCTCTCGCGCCATCATCCAGCAATTGATTTGCCAGAGTAACGCCAAGTGCTTCTGCATCTTTGCGAAGGCCAGAGATCTCACCACGAACCATTTTAGAACCATTTGGTTCGCCTACTAATGCACGTAGCCAGATATTATCGCCATCTAATAATGAGTAGCTACCGATAGGAACCTGACAACCACCTTCTAGAGTTAGGTTCATTGCACGTTCGCATAGCACACGATCGGCTGTGTCTTTGTGGTTCAGTGGCTCAAGAAGCTTGATTAGACGTTCATCATCTAGACGACACTCAATACCAACAGCGCCTTGCCCTACAGCAGGTAGAGACTGTTCAGGTTCGATAAAGCTACGGATACGCTCTTCTAGCTCTAATCGCTTAAGGCCAGCTGCCGCCAGCACGATAGCATCGTATTGACCATCGTCGAGTTTACCTAGACGAGTACCAACGTTGCCACGCAGTTCTTTGATGATGAGATCTGGGCGGTATTCTAGCAACTGACATTGACGACGCAGGCTGCATGTACCTACGACAGCACCTTGTGGTAACTCATCGATGTTGTTGTAAGTATTTGATACGAAAGCATCACGAGGATCTTCGCGCTCACAAATAGTTACTAGACCTAGACCTTCAGGGAAGTCGACTGGTACGTCTTTCATTGAGTGAACCGCTAGGTCAGCACGACCTTCTAGCATTGCTACTTCAAGTTCTTTAACGAATAGCCCTTTACCGCCTACTTTAGCAAGTGGCGTGTCTAGGATGATGTCACCTTTGGTCACCATAGTTACCAACTCAACCTCTAAACCAGGGTGAGCAGCTTGCAGTGCATCCCTTACAAAGTATGCCTGCCAAAGGGCAAGAGGGCTTTTTCTGGTCGCGATACGGATTGGTGCTGAATTTGTCATGGTGTTTCCGATATAGGTTCTGTAATAGGCTAATCCTACCATTGTGAGGCGAAAATTCTTACTGTTTGATCATTCGATACTTTGATAGCAGAGGGAATTTCATGAGTTCACCAAAATAGTGTGATTGGTATCTCATTTGAAACATGGGCTATTATTAGAAATAGTCAATAAAGAGGACACTACGGCGCCGCGAGTTTTACTTTCAGTCATCAAGGGATTCGTAAGTATGACGGCGTCCTTTGCTTTACCGATAAGGGTAAAAGTGTTAAATTGATCACGTTTTGTTGCTGCTTTCGTTCAGTAACTAAACAGAAGTACACTTAATCTCAAACCAAGGACTTACCTTGCAGGCTTACACTCAAACTTTGATTCAACGATTAGACAATCTAAATCAGCAGCGCATTGATCGTGCGTTGGCGTTGATGAATGTGCAGGGCCAGCGAGTTTTTAACCTTATCCCCGCGCTGCTTCACTTCAATCACCCGATGATGCCTGGTTATTATGACCAACAAGTTCCTTTTGGAATTCGTAGCTTCACGCTCAATGAATTCCAAAAGCAATTTGTCTCTGATACTGAATTAACTCTGGGCGGAAAACTTACCGAGGCCGCTGAACCAGCAATCTTGGGTTTGTACACCATGGGTAGTACTTCGTCTATTGGTCAAAGTACCTCAAGTGATCTTGATATCTGGGTGTGTGTATCTCCAGATATGGATGGCGCATCTCGCGATAGCCTGACCAATAAATGCCTGCTTATTACTGATTGGGCTGAAACCTTAGGGGTTGAAGCGAACTTCTTTTTGATGGATGAAGAGCGTTTCCGCTCGAATCATTCTGAAGAGATGACCGGTGATAACTGTGGTTCTTCACAGCACTTACTACTGCTTGATGAGTTCTACCGCTCAGCCGTTCGTTTGGCTGGCCAGCGTTTGTTGTGGCAAATCATCCCGCCAGAAATGGAGGAGTGCTACGACGAGTATGTCCAAGGTTTATGTAACGATGGTTATCTTGATTGCTCGCAGTGGATCGATTTCGGCAAGCTGAACAGTATTCCTGCTGAAGAGTACTTTGGTTCAAACCTATGGCAGCTCTATAAGAGTATCGACTCACCGTATAAATCGGTGTTGAAGGCGATCCTGTTAGAAGCTTATTCATGGGAATACCCAAACACCCAGCTTCTTAGTATTGACACCAAGCGTCGTTTCTTCGCAGATGAACCTGATCTGTATGGCATGGATAGCTACTATCTGATGCTTGAAAAGGTCACTCGCTACCTAGAACGTATCAACGACCATACTCGATTGGATTTGGTGAGACGCTGCTTCTATCTTAAAACCCACGAGAAGTTGTCACGAGATGCGGGTATTGGTTCTGTCGCATGGCGTCGTGAAGCCTTAACCGAGATGACTAAATCTTGGAACTGGGGACATGAAACCATTGCTGAGCTCGACAACCGCCGTAACTGGAAGGTTGAGCAGGTTAAAGTGGTACACCATGCGCTGCTTGATGCCTTGATGCTGAGCTATCGTAATCTGATTCAATTTGCACGTCGCAACGACATCACTTCAGCTATCAGCCCGCAAGATATCAGTATCTTGGCACGTAAGCTTTATGCTGCGTTTGAGGTGTTACCAGGCAAAGTGACGCTACTGAATCCACAAATATCCCCGGATCTCCATGAGCCAGATTTGAGCTTTATCGAAGTTCGTCAGGGTCAGTCAAATAAAGCAGGTTGGTACTTGTACAAACAGCCTTTGATTGCACATCGCATTCTCGGTCAGCCTTCACTTGAACACCATGAGTACTTGAGTAAATTGGTTGCTTGGTCGTTCTTTAATGGCCTAATTACAGAGTCGACGCGTTTGCACTCTGTGGTTCGAGATGCTCATATTGATATCGATAAATTTTATCAAATGGTGAGCGATCTACGTAATACCTTCTCTTTGCGTAAGCGTCGTCCGAGTATGCAGGCACTGGCGAGCCCGTGTGAGATAAGCCAACTGGCGATGTTCATCAACTTTGAAAATGACCCGACGTCTGAATTAAGTGGTCGCGCATTAAAAGTGGATCTTAAGAATGCCGATATTTTCAGTTTTGGTGAAGAAGGTAAGAGCTTAGTCGGTAGTGTTGATCTGGTTTATCGGAACTCTTGGCATGAAGTTCGTACACTTCATTTCCAAGGCGAAACCGCGATGTTGGACGCGCTGAAGACGGTACTGGGTAAAATGCACCAGGATGCGTTGCCGCCAGAGTCGGTCGATGTGTTCTGTTACAGCAAAAACCTACGCGGTGTGATGCGTAATATGGTGTATCAACTGCTTGCCGAGTGTATCGACTTGCGATTAAAACCGATTGAGCCAGAGAAACGCCGCCGATTTAAGGCTATTCGCCTGGCAAACAAAATGTTTGGTCTGTTCTTTGAACGTCGTGGTGTATCGGTACAGATGTTGGAAAACTCGGTCGATTTCTATCGTAGTATCTCGACGAATAAGCTGAAGGGCTCACCTTTACTGATGCTCGATAAAGAGCAAGAGTATCAGCTACCAGAAGTGGTTGATGGTTTTGCGAGTGAAGGTTTAATTCAATTTTTCTTTGAGGATACCGACAAAGGTTTCAATATTTATGTATTGGACGAGTCGAATCAGGTTGAGGTGTATCACCAGTACAGCGGTGAAAAAGATGAGATGATCGCAAGCGTGAATTCTTTCTACACTTCAGTTAAAGATGAGTCGAAGGTGTCGTCTAAGTTGATTAACTTTAACCTACCTCAGTACTACCAAATTGTTCACCCTGAAGAAGGTAACTCTTATGTGGTGCCATATCGTAACGATGCGACTTTAGCTTCTCGGAGCTCAAAGATAGTCAATATCTAGTCTTACCAAGACTGATTGATATTAAAAAAGGAGTGATTGATTCACTCCTTTTTAGTTTTGCTTACAAATGATTAGACCCAATTAATCTCTTCATCTGCGTGCTTTTCGCACTCTTCTTTGACCATCTCAAACAACGCCATGCCCGTCTTTGAACATGTCCACTTGTCGTCAACTAGCTTGAAGTGAAAGCCGCCAGATTTAGACGCTAACCAGATCTCACGCATTGGTTCTTGGCGATTGATGATAATTTGGCTGCGGTTTTCAAACTCCAACGTCATTACGTTACCAGTCACTTCATAATCAATATCTGCCTCTGATTCATCGATCGCTTCTTCGATGTTTTGCATCTGTATATCGACCAGCTTATGAAATTCAGTCTCGTTCATCCTTTCTATCCTATTGCTTTTCCTGAGTGTGGTGCGATTATAGGGGGCATTGAGTTAATAATCACGATGTGCAAAATGAAAAAACTAATTACCGCTTTGTTTATGGTGTCCGTTATTGGACTTTCTGGTTGTGGTCAAACGGGTCCTTTGTATGATCCTGATGAAGTTCAACAGACTGAACAATCACAATAAGTGAAAAACGCAGAAATCGTTATTTATAAGGGATAAGAACTTTGGATTACTTCAACTATCAGGAAGATGGCCAGCTTTGGGCTGAGGACGTCGCACTTTCACAACTAGCAGAGCAATATGGTACACCGCTGTATGTATATTCTCGTGCCACATTAGAACGTCACTGGAACGCGTTTGACTCATCGGTAGGTGAGCACCCGCATTTGGTGTGTTACGCCGTTAAAGCTAACTCGAATCTAGGCGTGTTGAATACCTTGGCTCGTTTGGGTTCTGGTTTTGACATCGTTTCTGGTGGTGAGCTAGAGCGTGTGGTTGCTGCTGGTGGCGATCCGGCGAAAGTTGTTTTCTCTGGTGTCGGCAAAACAGCCGCAGAAATGAAGCGAGCGCTTGAGTTGAACATTAAATGTTTCAACGTAGAGTCTGAGCCAGAACTGGAGCGACTGAATAAAGTGGCCGGTGAACTTGGAGTTAAAGCGCCGATTTCACTGAGAATCAACCCTGATGTTGATGCCAATACTCACCCTTATATCTCTACGGGCTTGCGTGATAACAAGTTTGGTATCGCCTTCGATCGTGCTCCTGCTGTTTATGCGTTTGCTAAAACACTCGATAACTTGTCTATCCATGGTATTGATTGCCATATCGGCTCTCAGTTAACGGATATCGAACCTTTCATCGATGCCACTGATCGCTTGCTTGCGTTGATCGACCAACTACGAGCTAACGATATCAACATCAAGCATCTTGATGTTGGCGGTGGTTTGGGGGTGGTTTATCGTGATGAATTACCACCACAGCCCTCTGACTACGCGAAAGCCTTGTTGGCTCGCCTAGACAATCATTCTGATCTAGAGCTGATTTTCGAGCCAGGAAGAGCGATTGCGGCTAACGCTGGTGTATTATTAACAAAAGTCGAGTTCCTTAAGCCAACAGAGCATAAGAACTTTGCCATTATCGATGCGGCAATGAACGACCTGATGCGCCCTGCACTTTACCAAGCTTGGCAAGATATTGTTCCAGTTAGCCCGCGTCAGGGTGAAGCTGTGACTTACGATTTAGTTGGCCCTATATGTGAAACGGGTGACTTCCTAGGTAAAGACCGTGACCTTGTTCTTGAAGAGGGCGATTTATTGGCTGTTCGTTCAGCAGGTGCTTATGGCTTCGCAATGTCATCTAACTACAACACTCGTTCGCGTGCGGCAGAAGTGATGGTTGATGGCGATAAAACTCATTTGGTTCGTCAGCGTGAAGAGCTTACGAGTCTGTGGGAACTTGAAAACATTCTTCCGGAGTAATTTTAAGCGTTATGCACTTCCACTTTTCTAAAATGCATGGTTTGGGCAATGATTTCATGGTCGTGGACTGCATTACTCAAAATATTTTCTTTTCTCCAGATTTGATCCGTCGTTTGGCGGATCGTCACACTGGTGTGGGTTTTGACCAGCTACTTGTAGTTGAAGCTCCCTATGATCCTGAAACTGACTTCCATTATCGCATATTTAATGCAGATGGCAGTGAAGTTGAGCAGTGTGGCAATGGTGCACGTTGTTTTGCTCGATTCGTTCGCATGAAAGGCTTAACGAATAAGTACAGCATCAACGTGAGCACCAAGAAAGGGAAAATGGTTCTTAAGATTGAAGACAATGATTTAATCACTGTCAACATGGGTATTCCTGAGTTCGAACCGGGCAAGATTCCATTTAAGGCGAAGCAGCCAGAAAAGACGTATATCCTAAGAACGGATGTACACACCTTGTTCTGTGGTGCTGTTAGCATGGGTAACCCACATGTGGTTACCGTAGTTGATGACGTCGATACAGCAGATGTGGATACCTTAGGTCCGCTGCTTGAATCTCACGAACGTTTTCCTGAGCGTGTTAATGCTGGCTTTATGCAAGTGGTTAACCGTGAAGAGGTTCGCTTGCGCGTCTACGAACGTGGTGCGGGTGAAACTCAGGCGTGTGGCAGTGGCGCATGTGGTGCAGTTGCTGTTGGTATAACACAAGGCTTACTGGCTGAGAATGTGAAGGTTCGTCTACCTGGTGGTGACTTACACATTAGCTGGCAAGGCCCTGGGAAACCTCTGTTGATGACTGGTCCAGCAACGCATGTGTTTGATGGTCAGCTTTCTTGCTAATAACGATATAACAAATAGATTTATAAAAAATAAAGGATAGGTTTTGTCTTACGTTGAAGGCGACACTCTGACTGCAGAGGTGGTTGCGGAATATTTACGTGATAACCCAGATTTCTTTCAAAACAGGAAAGATTTGGTTGATCGCCTTGCTATTAATAATGTTGAGCAGGGCGCTGTTTCTCTGGTTGAGATTCAGCTTAAACGTCAGCGTCATAGAATCAAAGAGCTGGAAGAAGAGATCACTGGCCTGATGTCACTAGCGGCGAATAACGATAAAACTTTCTATGAATTCATGGATCTGCAAACTCAAGTGTTGAAATGCAGTGACTTCATTCAGGTTGTCAAGGCTGTTGAACAAAAAGCGTTGGAACTAGGGCTTAAGGCTCATGTACGAGTTCTCTCACAATTAGGTTTTTATCAGCTGAATGAAGAGCGTTACTCGAAATTTTCACTTAACCATTTCAATGGCAAAGATGCTTATCTAGGGCGATTGAGAAAGGCAGACAGACACGATTTGTTTGGTGATTATCCAGTTCCAGAGCTAGGCTCTTATGTAGTGCTACCCCTTGCTAAGCGATCTCCACTGGGTGTACTCGCTTTTTCTAGTGAAGATGGCGGACACTTCCAGCCTCATATGGACACGCTCTTTTTACGCCATTTAGCACTTGTTGTCGCTCATTTGGCGGACACCTTACCTTGGCAGATAAATAATGAGCCTAGAGCCCAAAATACCTCTTCCTAATAGCCTTCAAAAGCCGCTCTCTCGCTTCTATGAATATCTTAGAAGTGAGAAGGGACTCAGCTTACACACCCAACGTAACTACAAACAACAACTTGAAACCATGGCCGCTCATTTAGTCACTCTTGGACTAAAGGATTGGTCTCAAGTCGATGCGGCGTGGGTAAGACAACTTGCAAGTAAAGGCATGCGCGAAGGAATGAAAGCGAGCAGTATTGCGACTCGCTTATCGTCACTGCGCAGCTTCTTTGATTTCCTTGTCTTGCGTGGCGAAATGACCGCCAATCCAGCCAAAGGGGTTTCAGCACCTCGTAAACAACGTCCTTTGCCTAAAAACCTCGATGTTGATGAAGTCGGTCAGTTGCTTGATGTGAATGAGGACGACCCACTGTCAATTCGCGACCGAGCGATGATGGAAGTGATGTATGGTGCTGGATTACGTTTGGCTGAGCTGGTCGGTATCAATCTTAAAGATGTGTTGGGTCGACAAGGCGAAATCCGAGTGATTGGTAAAGGCGACAAAGAACGCAAAGCGCCTTTTTCTGGTTTAGCGAAAGAGTGGGTTGATAAATGGCTCAAAGTTCGTGGTGCACTAGCTTCGCCGGGTGAGCCTGCACTGTTTGTCTCGAAGTTAGGGACTCGTATCTCTCATCGCAGCGTGCAAAAGCGCATGGAAGAGTGGGGCAAGAAGCAATCTGTCGCGAGTCACATCAGCCCGCATAAACTGCGTCACTCCTTTGCAACGCATGTACTGGAGTCGAGCCAAAACCTTCGTGCGGTTCAAGAGTTGCTCGGGCATGAAAACATCTCGACAACCCAAGTGTACACTCACTTAGATTTCCAACATTTAGCACAAGCTTATGACCAAGCTCATCCAAGAGCTCGTAAGAAGAATAAAGATTAGATTAAAGGTTTAACTATGCGAATTTATCGAGGGTTAAAGCCCATCAAAGCCATGACCTTTGATTTGGATGATACCTTGTACGACAACTGGCCTGTGATCATGAAGGTTGAGAAAGAGATGGCGCAGTGGCTTTATCAAAAGCATCCTGTGTCTGCTTCTCTTTCGTTAGAAGAGTGGCAAGGTATCAAACAGCAAGTCGCCTCTGAAAACCCAGCGTTAAAGCATGATGTCACCGTGTGGCGAGAAACACAGATTAAGCGTGGTTTGTTACAACTGGGGTATTCTCAGCAGCAAGCAGAACAAGCGGCTCGTGAAGGCATAGAACACGCCTTGTGGCTGCGAAATCAGGTGGATGTGCCACAAGAAACGCATCGAGTGATGGCTGAGCTGAGCCAACGTATTCCTTTAGTTGCGATTACTAATGGCAATGTCGACCCACATAAAATTGGCTTGGGGCAGTACTTCCAATTAATCCTTAAAGCCGGTCCTGACGGCAGAGCAAAACCCTACCCAGATATGTTTGATAAAGCTCAGCAATACCTAAATTGTGACGCTGAGAATATTCTCCATGTTGGTGACCATCTTAGAACCGATGTCTATGGAGCTAAGACAAATGGTTTCCAAGCATGCTGGTTTAATGATACTGGTTCCAATTTATATGATTCCCCGAAGGCAACAGTGCTGCCTGATGTTGAAATAGAGCAACTTAGTGATCTTATGCGATTAACTTAATGGCCGTAGTAAGCTTAATGTGTCGCATTTATGATATTGAATTGTTACATTAGTCACAATTAAATGCCTGTTTAGGCTAGGATAGTTGACGGCTACTTTTGATCGAAATTTTTGATTCATAGTAGTGCGGGTTCTCATTTCACTCGATTTCGAACAAGGGTTGGCATGCAAACATTTACATTTCTCGCAAATACTGAGGAGTTATTTAAGTCTCAATTTGATCAGCGAGAGTGGTGTGACAGCAAACAGTACCTTATTCAAATTTTCTCTGCTCAGTCCTCTGATATCGCTCGTCGAATTGCCAATGCAGCCCTCAATCGCATAGGGCATGCGACGTTAATCGGTCAGAGCGCCCGTTATGTTATCTGTGATAACAGCCTGAAGCATGAATGTACCTTAGTCGTAGTCAGTGAATTTAACGATACCCATTTAACGTCTACAGTTCAGACGTTTACCGGAAACCCCAATCAAGATAGCCAAGATCTCGCTTCTCAATTAAACCTTACAGAAGAAACCAAAACGGTTATCAGCTTGTGCGATCAGGTTGAAGGGCGTGACTATCCTATTTATAGCGCCTTTGAGAGTTTATCTTACGCATTACCAGTTGCTGGTGGGCTGTGCCACGAGAATGAATATGGCCGTTGGGTCATGCATAATGAGCAAACCTACCAACATGCTTGTGTTGCGGTTGCATTGACTAACCCTAGCTTAAAGGTTTGGTCGGACGCGTATTCTGAGTGGAATCCTATTGGGATGAAATTGCGAGTGACACACGCAGTTGGAAATCGTTTATATGCGTTGAATGACAAGCCGGCTATCGAGGTGTTCAAACATTACCTTGCTGATGGTAAAGATCTCCCTTTTAGTCAGTTGATGAGCTTCCCCCTGTATCGAGAGCTCGGCAGAAAGAAGTGCATCTCGACGCCTCTACGTATTAATGATGATGGTAGTATTGAGTTTGATAGCCCTTGGCATGTCGGCGAAGAGGCCCAGTTTTGTTATAACCATCCTTCTTTGACCGCAGAAAAAGTGCGTCACGGCGCTGAGATGCTTGCCGTGCATCAGCCTGAATCTGTGATCATCTATAACTGTGTATCTCGACTAGAATTTATCGACAGTAAACTTGAGCTCAAACCATTTGAAGGGATAGTAAACGCGTGTGGTGCATACTGCATGGGCGAACTATATCGCAACGACGATCGCCAAGAGATACTGCATCACAGCCTTACCTATATTGCGATGAGAGAGTCGGACGAGATTAATGAGTTTCGTTGCGAAGATTTTAAGCGAGACTCAACGGTATCGCCACTACTCAACTTAGTCAGAAATGCGGTCGCAGATCTTGACAGTATGAATACTCAGATGGAGAACAAACTCCATCAACAAGCACGTCGCTTAACTGAAAGCTACCGTATTGACTCTCGCACTGGGCTACCTAACCGTATTGTATTAAAAGAACGCCTCAATACGATTTTATTCAATGAACATCTGTTGACGCTGAAGCTGACTAATTTTCATCAAGTTAACGAAAAATACGGTTATCAAGTGGGTGACCAATTACTGCTTGATCTGTCGAATCATTTTGTCAACCGATTGCACCTTAGTGTGGCTAAGGAATCCAAGGTAAAGGTTGAACTGTTCAGTATTGGTGTCGGTGAGTGGGCAATTATCTTTAACGCGAGTGTCGATAGCGTGAAGATAGAGCAACGTTTCGTCGAGTTTGCTGATGGTATTGAGCATATTAATTTTGAGCCATATGGATTAACCGACATAGACTACCTTTCGGTTTCTCTGTGTGGTGGTTTCGCTAGTCGCTGTGATTTCTTAGCTGATAGCGGTGATGAGATCTTGTTGAAAGCGATTGAAGCTCGACGCTACGGGGTGCGGAACAATACTCACATCACTAATGCCAAAAACATTCAGGTGAGTGAGGAAGATCGTAAAGAACAACTAGGCTGGCTGAGCTGTGTAAGCCGCGCAATCTTAGATCAGAACATTATCACCTACTCACAGCCGATTGTGGCGTCTGGTACTCACGAAATGATTGGCCAAGAGTGTTTGGTCAGAATCATGGAGTCGGACGGTACCATTGTACTCCCTGGTAAGTTCTTACCCATTATTGCTGACACGCATCTCTATACTCGCCTTAGCCGGCACATGATTCGAAACACCATTGGCTACATGGCAAATAAGCAGAGTTCTTTTTCAATCAACCTATCCCCACAAGACTTACTGAGCGATAAGACGCTTGAGGTTCTCGAGTCAGCGATTAGTGGTATGAACGACCCTACTCGACTTGGTCTAGAGGTTCTCGAGTCTGAACAGATCAAAGATTATGGCCGCATGATAGAAGTGTGTGATCACTTCCGTGCTCTTGGGGCGAGAATCATTGTTGATGACTTTGGTTCTGGTTATTCCAATATTGATGAGATCATTAAACTTGAGCCGCAGATCATAAAGCTCGACGGTAGCTTGATTCGCAATATCGACAAAGACCCAAAGCAAAGGAATATCGCCTCTCAATTAGTACGCTTGTGTCAGGTGTTTAACGCCAAAACAGTTGCCGAATTTGTCCATAACCAACAGGTTTGTGAAATTGCAGAGCAAATGGGTGTCGATTATCTGCAAGGTTATTACTTTGGTGAGCCTAAGCGACTGTTTTAGTTATTAAAGCCCTCAGACCTTAACGTCACTTGCTTTTAAAGTGCTTCACTGGCACTGATGATGGCTCTTTAGTAGAATGAATGATGTCTAACTAGCGTCACATTATTTATCAGACGATTGTAAGTATTCCGTGCAAGCTTTATCTATAATAAGCACAATAACAAATCATTAACGTAACGATTAATGTGAATATGCAATCGACCTCTTTCCAGATACAAGACATTAAGTACACCCAGCGTGAATTGCAAAAGATAGATTTTCATCCACATGACAATCTACTGATTCAGGTGTTTTCTTCTTTCGAGAAAGATTCGGTGTTGGCTGCCTGCCAAGTAATCCAGTCGACTTTCCCCAACGCCAAATTGATTGGTTGTAGTGCTAATCACTACATCAGCCAAGGTGTAATCCTGCATAAAGGTCTCTATGTTATTGTTACTCGCTTTGAAGCGACGTCTTACACTTGTGGGGTTGTCGAATATAGCGAGCAGCCTCGACGGGATAGCCAAGCGATGTGGCAGCAGCTTGAATGTAATGCTGATACTCAAAGCATTATCTGTTTCGCCGATCGCTTGCAGATAAATAACCAAGATCTATTTTCAGCGTTTGAGCAGTCGATATATTCATTACCTGTTTGTGGCGGTGCATCGACCATTACAGAGCATGGACGATGGGTGATGCTCGATGGTATTTGCTATGAAAATGCCTATGTCATGTTAGCACTGCACAGTGTTGAACTCTCAATTACTAAGGGGTATTACTGCGAATGGAACCCCATTGGTCGTACCTTCCGAGTGACTGATGCTCAAGATAATCGGCTAGCTGAATTGGACGGTATACCTGTCCGAGAAGTCTATAATCGTTACCTCGCTGACGGTCTCGAAATCCCTTTTGAGCAACTGTATAACTTCCCCTTGATGGTCGGTGAACCCAAAGACCAGAACACTCACTTACCGCTCAAGGTGACAGAGGGCGGAGAGATCGAATTCAGTGGGTCGTTTCAGGTTGGTGATGAGGTGCGGTTTTGTTATGACCATCCTTCATTGACCCTAGAGCAAATCCGATTGGGCGTTCAACAGATTGCTTCCCATAAGCCAGAACAGTTTTTTATCTACAACTGTACCTCTCGCATTGATTTCATTGATGGCAACCAAGAGGTTGAGGTTTTCCAAGCATTAGCGGACACCTATGGCGTTTACTGCATGGGAGAGCTCTATCAAGATAATGGCCAGCAACGAATTTTGCATCATAGCCTCACTTATCTTGCGCTTAGGGAAGGTGAAGGCAAGGCGGTATTGCCATTAGAGACACAACCCGCGACCAATATTTCCCCTCTGTTTTCATTGATACGAAATGCTCTGCTTGATGTCGATGACATGAACAACAGCATGGCGAGTAAGATTCAACAGCAAGCGACCGCATTGACCGCGAGCTACCGAATTGATCGCCGTACAGGCTTACCTAACCGAAGCGTATTGCGTGAAAAGCTGTCAAAAATGAGTACCGATAGTCATTTGTTGGCTTTGAAAGTCACGACATTTGGCCAAATCAATGAGAAGTATGGCTATCGAGTCGGTGACAAGCTTCTGCATGATTTAAGCGAGTATTTTCAAAAGGCGCTGTGGCAGTTCTTTGATGAGGGGTGTCAGCTCTATAGCATTGGTATCGGTGAGTGGGCGGTGGTGTTTGATAGCTGGGTGGGGCAAGAACATATTCATCAGCGTTTTTCTGAATTTGCTGATCAAACCGAGCATGTGAATTTTGAACCAACGGGGTTGCCTGATATTGATTACCTGTCGGTATCCATCTGTGCGGGTATAGCCAGCCGTCGAGATTTTCCTACGACCTCGATTGATGATTTGTTGTTGAAGGCGATTGATGCTAGGCGCAGCGCCGTGAGTCAGAACAAGCATCTAGTGAGCGCCAAGACGCTCATTCAATTGGAGAAGCATCGCCAAGAGCAGCTTGGCTGGCTGTCGTGTGTCAGTCGCGCGGTGCTTAATCAGAATATTGTGGCGTGTTCCCAACCTATTGTCTCGGCACACAGCCATCAGGTAGAAAGCTATGAGTGCTTGGTCCGAATTGAAGAGGACGGTCAGTTGATTGCACCGGGTAAATTCTTGCCAATCATAGAAGGAACGCATCTTTATACACGTCTGAGTCGCCAGATGATAACGCGCACCTTCGATTTTATGAGTCAACGAACCGATTCGTTCTCAATTAACTTAGCGCCACAAGATTTTAGCAATGAGAAAACCATTCTTCACCTTGAGCAAGCCATCAAGAAAATTAGTCACCCACAGCGTATTGGCTTAGAGGTGTTAGAAACGGAACAAATTCAGGATTACGGTCGCTTGATCGAGGTGTGTAATCACTTCCGCGACCTTGGTGTGAATATTATTGTTGATGATTTTGGTTCCGGCTATTCGAACATTGATGAGATATTGAAGTTAGAACCACAAGTCATAAAGCTTGATGGCAGTTTGATTCGCAATATTGATAAAGATAAGAAACAGCGCAAGATCGCTCAGCAACTGGTGAGTTTGTGCCAGATACTGAACGCTAAAACAGTTGCGGAGTTCGTACATAATGAACAGGTGTGTCGAATCGCAGAGGATATGGGTGTCGATTACCTGCAGGGTTACTACTTTGGTCAACCTCAGCGCTTATTCTGATAGGGAGAGTAAAATCTCTTTTCAACGAACAGCTAGAGTGTGCGTTTCACGTGAAACACTAAACGGTTCAATAGATTAAAGTACAATGTAAAAAGGGTGAGCTCATGGCTCACCCTTTTGTTTTCAGTATTTGTCCCGTCCTGAAATGTGTCTGTTGTCTTCCCGCGCGCCTGCTTGGTTTATTTGAGAGCATGACCACATTTGTCGGCGTGGAATACTTTTAGATACTGTTGGTAGTAGTCATCAATGAGCTTGGCAGGTTCGCTTTCACCTAAAGATTTGAGCAATTCAATGCCCACTTCGCAAGTACACAAATGGCCACTGTCTTGATTGCGGCGCAAGGTGTAAGAGGATTCGCTGGTGATATCGAGATGAACTTGTGGGACTGCTTGTAACCACGAGCTCTTGTTAAGCATCTTCTTCGCTTCTTGCCATGTGCCATCCAAGATGATGAATAGCGGTTTACGATTCTGGGCTTGGGTCATCACAGCTTGCTGACACTCGATGCTTTGATCACTTGGGAATAACAGAAACGGTTGTCGTGTTTCATCTTCAAGCAGTGCCATTAGCTCCGCTGGTGGTGTTTTCCTTTGCCATACCAAGGACTGACACTGCTCAAGAGATTGCTGAAGCAGCTTTCCGGTGTTGGTGTCTCGCGACATCTCATTCTCATGAGTCAATAGTACAAGATCAGTTTGGCTTTCAACCGTCGGTATTAGATGACAAACGCACTGGTGAGTGAAGCCACAACCAGGGCAAGCTTGTTGATTACTCATGTTTACAGCTTTACTCCACTTTGTGCGGGTGATATGCCATCAGCAAACAGAACCACATCGCTGATATCAGCATCATTTGCAACTGGAGCGACACTTGGGTTTAGCGGGTAGCTAACACCGGTGTAAGACAGTGTGTGCTTCGCCGGTGTTGCTCCACCGCCGCTGACATTGAAGATCAGATCCTGCCAGCCATTATTCTGCGACTTTCCTAAGCGTATATCGCCTTTAACCAGTGTCACTCGGCTATTGAAGCGCCAGTTGTCTTGGTGGTTTTCAAAGATAAGTAATGTACAGCCACCCGAGCCACACCAGTCCAGTTGGGCAAACAGCTCTTCCTTGCCGTCACCGTTGAGGTCGTAGGTTAACCAGCGGTACTTGGTATCGTCAGGTGAGCTGTTGTTGATCTTAAAATACTCGCGGATCGCTTGGTCGACTTTTGGATCAAGTTGATCACTGGAGTTCACCTGTTTTGCGGTTAGATCAGCGTTAGCGGTGGTATTTGCTTGCGCTTGCGCACTCTTAGCTTCGAATAGCACCAGACCGCCATTGGCAATCGGATAGACCACGTTGCCCACTTTCTCTTTTTCAGCGACGAGCTTACCGTTATCGAGCGTGAAGATGCGCTCAGAGATCAAATACTGTTGCTGGTGGCGAGTCATAACCACTTGTACCTGATTTTGGTTCAGTTGCTGCCAGAAGCCCTGTTCAATAATAGAAGGGTCTCCATTGCTATACGAGTATGTCGTAATGGCGCTGTGGTCATCTTTGAGCTCAAGGTTGATAGAGAATCCAGTGTTCTGCGTTGAGCTCGCGAAGTAGAGCCCACTCCAGTCTAGCGTTGAGTCTTGGTTAGAGACCGTTGCACAGCCATTATAGTTACTGTCATTGAGGTTAAGCTTGGCATGCCATCCATAGATAGAATCACTCATGCCGTCGCTGCAACTCTCTTTTGTAAGGTTGAGTTTGCCTTGCGCTGCTTTACCCTCTAATTGGTAATCACGACTGCTTGGTGTGGTGCGGCTTGATTCAATATCGAGGAGCTGTGGTTGTTCGCCCATCTTGGTGTATTTGAGCTGGTCTTTATCGAAGGTTGCTGACCAAAAGGGTTCGTTACCGAATACTCGTGTTGAACGCAGTGGTTGGTCACAACGATTAGGGTTTTCTGCGGTTAGGATATTCACTTGATCAACCACGAAACGTGCCGTGAAATCTGCGTTATACCCGGTTTGGCTCGGTACGGTTAGGTGACCAATCAGCTCGCCATATAAAGCTTGGTAAGGTCTCGTTGAGAGCCCTTGTGCTTCTAGCGCTAACTCTGGAGATAAGTCTAACCAGTATTGTTGTTGGCTACCGCAAGGGGTGAAGGTTCGGCTTTCATGGCCAACCACAACCTGACCACGCATGATGAAGGTTTGCGGTTGAATGCTCAGTGGCTCATCCAAGGTTGCTGGTGGTAGTTCTGGCTTTTGGGGAGCATCTGGCGCTGTGACACAGCCTTGTAGAGTGAATGCGACTAGCCATGTCACTGGGTTTTTCATTACCTTCATGTTATATCTTCCTCGGAGCAACCGTTAATTGGATTTATTATGGCATATTGGTTATTTAAAACAGAACCCGACACCTTTTCTATTCAGACTCTGAGAGTACAAAAAACCTCTTGTTGGGAGGGTGTACGCAACTATCAGGCTCGAAACATGATGCGTGATGACGTCAAGCTTGGAGACTTGGTGATGATATACCATTCATCATGTAAAAAAGTTGGCGTGGCGGGGATCGCGAAAGTAACCAGAGAAGCCTACCCAGACCACTTTCAGTTCGACCCAGAGAGTGATTACTACGACCCTAAGTCTTCGCCCGATAATCCGCGCTGGATAATGGTTGATGTTGAGTTTGTGCGAGTGACTGAACGCTTGATTCCTTTGGCAACACTTAAAGCCATGCCTGAACTGTCAGAAATGCCACTGGTTAAACGGGGCAACCGATTATCGATCATGCCGGTTACCGAACAAGAGTGGCAGGCAATATTAAGCAAAGAAATACAGGGTTCTCGATAGCGTTAGAGAGAGCTTTTTACGTAAGGTTCAAAAAAGGCAGCCAGTTGGCTGCCTTTTTATTTATACAGATCTCTTCGACGAGACGATATTAGAGCAGGTGCTTTTCTAGATAGTGAGCAACGGCGTCGTCTGCGTTGCTGCCAATCACTTCATTGTCTGGTAGAGCTTTCATCACCTTTTCATGTGATGTGCCCATGATTAGACCTTTACCCGCCATCGCCAGCATCTCTGCGTCATTCATGCCATCACCAAAGGCAACACAGTTATCCAGTGTCAGGTTCAATGATTTCGCAACAGCGTCTAAGGCGTGGCCTTTAGATACTTCAGCGGCCATCACTTCTAAACACCAAGGTGTTGAGAAGGCGATGTTCAGTTTGTCTCCAAACGCATCTTTTAGCTTTTGCTCAAACGTGACCAGATATTCGTGGTCTTGCTCTGGATGTGTGAAGAAGACTTTAGCAATGCCGTCGCTTGGGGCATTATCAGCTTCAAATCGCTTGTAGCTAAAGCCAGACTCACTATGGAACTTAGCGAGCATTTCGTCTTCACGGTCGAGTAGCCAATCTTCATTCTGATACATATGAATAAAGATATTTGGATCTTGGCGAACAATATCAATAACCGGTTGAACTAATTTCTGAGGCACGTCCTGGCTATACATCAGTTGATCGTTCTGGTCGTGTACGCGAGCACCGTTTGACGTGATCATGTATGCCGGAATCCCTGCAATTTGACGAATCCCTGCTACGTCGACGTGATGGCGACCCGTAGCGAAGATAAAGGTGTAACCTTGCTCGTGTAACTTCTTAAGCGTTAGTTTGGTAAAGTCGCTTAGCTGATGGTTGGGAGCCAAAAGCGTACCATCTAAATCAGAAGCAACAATTTTCACGGAATCTTTAAGTGCAGGAATAGTCATTTAACCCTCATTGCAAAATGCTTAGCAAATATCAATACTAGCCAACGCTAGCATCGTTTTAACCACAATATCTCTAGGTGGAAATTGTATGCCAATTTCATGCAAGAAAAGAGGGCAAAGCTCACTTACTTCTCTTCCTCTTTAGCGCTTATCTTCTTGGTCGGTTACTTAGCCTATTAGCTTATTCGATCTAGGCAAAAAACTGATTGATAGCATCCAGTGTGTGATTACGGTATTCATCTTGCTCAAACAGTACCTCATGCCTAGAACCCTCAATCACCTTAAACTGGCAATCAGAGTTGGTTTTTTTCAGCTTATTGATGAACTTCACTTGAGCATCGTTACTCACAATCTTCTCTTCCCCTGCCTGAATCAATAGCAGTGGGATCTTGATTTGACGAGTTTGTTGTATTGCCTGCTTGGCGGCCATTAACCCTTGCCATACCCAGCGAGTACTTGGTCCGCCAACCTGCAAAGAAGGGGAACCGTCATATAAGCAACGGAACCACTGATAGCGCACCTTACTGTGGCTTAATAAGTTATTTTCGAAGGGCTTAGAGTAATACGCCTGTTGCCCGGGGGCATAAGTCGGCTTGGCATAGAAAGCGGTGAGAGCTTGCCCAACAAGCATTGCGATAGGCTTGAAGTACCATTCAGTATTGATCCCAAACATCGGAGCGCACAGAGTGACTTTGTCAAACGGGTGGTTGGGATGAGTTTGCAAGTAGCGAGTGGCGATTGTACTGCCCATCGAATGTGCGAGCAGGTAGCGATTGGAATACTTGCTAAGATCAAAGCTGGCAATAATGTCAGACATATCTGATACGTAATCATCAAACTCGTGAATGTGACCAATGTCAGAGTCTGTTACCATACGTTCCGACTGACCTTGACCTTGGTGGTCAAATGAATAAACGTCATAACCTTGCTGATAGAAATCATAAAAGAGCTCTTGGTATTTTAAGCAGCACTCGATGCGACCATTTGAAATAACAATAGCTTTGGTGTGTGTCGGAGAAGTTAAGCTACACCAGTACAACCTTTTTTTACCGGATGATGCAACATAACCATCCTTTCGTTGTTGCCAAAGGGTGGAGATCGGGTGTTTAATCGCTTGCTCGAACTCAGGTTCTTGCGTGTATGAAAACAGGGTGGCACTGTGGTTTTCCATGGGAAATTACCTGAACTGATGCATGTGAGAGCGTCATCGCTACTAATGTTGTTAGATTAAAGAACTAGTAAGGAAATGCAAATGGATACTCATGTTTGGCTTGCTTATGTCGTCACGGCGATTTTGTTTAGTTTGGCACCGGGCTCAGGTACCGTTAACTCAATCAGCAATGGGCTCAGCTATGGCACCAAGAAGTCACTTGCGTCGATCGTAGGCTTACAGCTCGGTCTTGCATTTCATATTATGCTGGTGGGAGCGGGTATTGGTGCACTAGTGGCAAAATCCGCCTTGGCATTTACCATCATCAAATGGGTGGGCGTGGTTTATCTTCTATGGTTAGGCATTCAAAAGTGGCGTGATAAGTCTAGCTTGGTGGCTTCAGAAGAAAAATCAACGCTATCGAGTGGCAAGCTGCTCAGAAATGCAGTGCTTATCAATTTGACTAACCCAAAATCTATCGTTTTCTTAGTTGCTCTGTTTCCGCAATTTATCGATCCGACACAACCGCAAGCACCGCAGTTGTTGGTGCTCGGAGTGACCACTGTATTTATTGATAGCGTGGTTATGTTGGGTTACACCTCATTAGCTTCACAAATGGGACGTTTTATTCGCTCAGATCGCATAATGGGTAAGATAAATAAAATATTTGGTGGTATGTTCATGGGCTGCGGCGCTTTGCTGGCTGCTGCCAAAGCTTAATGAAAGTAACAGAGTTATAGTTAAATCAATTAGAGTTATCAATAAATGACCGCTACGTACGTTGCTCGACAACCTATCTTAAACCGTAACAAGAACACGCTTGGTTATGAGCTGCTGTTTCGTGACGGTGATAGGAATGCCTACCCCGCGCATATTGAGTCTAATCGAGCAACGTATCGCCTGATCGTTGAAAACTTCTTGTCCGTTGGGCTTAACCCTTCGATCCCATCTTCACGCTGCTTCATTAATTTTCCGTATCAAAGCTTGATTCGTCGTCTTCCAATGAGCTTACCGAAAGATAAGGTCGTAGTTGAGATTCTTGAAACCTGCCAACCGACCGATGAGCTATTAGAGGTAATCAAAGAGCTTTATCAAGCAGGGTATATGATTGCCCTAGATGACTTTACTTCGACACCTGAGTGGGAACGTTTCCTTCAATATACGCATATTGTTAAGCTTGATATCATGCAGATGGGGTTGGATGAGGCGTGTGAGTTAGTCAAAAAGCACGAAGGGAAGAAATATAGTTTTCTTGCTGAGCGGGTTGAAACGGAACAAGAGTTCCAACAAGCGAAAGAAGCAGGGTTTAAGTTTTTCCAAGGCTATTTCTTTAGTAAGCCCGAAATCATAAAGACTAAGTATATTAGCCCAGAGCAAGTGATAGCGATGGAGCTATTCCAAGAGGTCTGTAAGCCGGATGTCGACTTCCAACGTGTTGAAAGCATCGTCGCGAAAGATATTGCCTTATCCTATAAGCTTCTGCGCTTTGTGAACACTATGTCACCCCGCCTTGAGGTCACCATCTCTTCATTTCGTCAGGCCTTGGTTTATTTAGGGCAAGAGAAATTGAAAATGTTTGTCTCGCTAGCAGTAGCGTCTTATGTCTCTGATAAAAAGCCCAAAGAGCTGTATGGCCTGTCTTTGCAGCGTGCGCAGTTTTGCCAACGGATGTCTCGTTACCAAGTATTTAAAGGGCATACTGAACAAGCCTTTATGATTGGTTTGTTCTCATTGCTTGATGCGTTGCTCGATCTGTCGTTAGAGAACTTAATTGAACAATTACCGTTATGCACAAGTATTAAGGTCGCCTTGCTGCGCAGAGAAGGTCCATATGGCGCATTATTAGCGCTTGAAGAAAGTTTCGAACATGCTGATTGGCAAAAGATTGATGATCACTGTGCTGATCTAGGTTTGAACGTGGAACAAGTGAAAACAGAACTCACTGAAGCTCGACGTTGGAGCCATATTGTTACCAACAAACTCTGATATTTTTCGTTAAACTTTTATGACAATGAAAACGCACGCCTTGACGTGCGTTTTTTTATAACTAATATATATGCATATCCATATATGAGTATGTATTTATGCTTCCTCACCAATTTTTTAAATTACTGTCTGATGAAACGCGAGTGCGTTGCTTAATGTTGATTGTGCGCCAAGAGTGCCTATCTGTTGGTGAGTTGACTCAGGCATTACAAGAAAGTCAGCCAAAGATTTCCCGCCATCTTGCGCAGTTGCGTTCAAACGGAATTTTAACTGACGTTCGCCAAGGGCAGTGGGTGTTCTACCGTCTGTCACAAGATTTACCGGGTTGGATGCTAAAGTTAATTGATGACCTTATAGCATCGAACTGTTTGAAAACTGAATACCAACAGGATATTGAGCGCCTAGAAGCCATGACTTCACGCCCTCAATGTTGCGTTTAAATACATTTAAATTTATTGCCAAAATCGTTGAGATTGCAGCTAGGCATAGTCAACAACACTGCGGCTTCAAATATGAAGGCAATTAACTGAGAGAAAAGAGTATGACAGTCAAAGTAGGTATTAATGGTTTTGGCCGTATCGGCCGTCTAGCACTTCGCGCAGCATTCGATTGGGCTGAGCTAGAGTTTGTTCAAATTAACGATGTAGCAGGCGATACAGCAACACTGGCGCACCTTCTTGAGTTCGATTCGGTTCAAGGTCGCTGGAACCACGAAGTCACGGTTGAAGGCGATGAGATGATCATCAACGGCCAACGCATTAGAACTACGCAAGAGCGCGATATCGATGCAATCGACTGGTCTGGTTGCGATGTTGTCCTTGAAGCGACGGGTGTTCACCGTAAGACATCTTTCCTAAACAAATACCTTGAGCAAGGTGTGAAGCGTGTTGTGGTATCGGCACCAGTAAAGGAAGAAGGCATTGCAAACATCGTAGTTGGTGTGAATGACGCTATCTTCGATCCAGCGGTACATAAGATTGTGACTGCGGCATCTTGTACGACTAACTGTCTTGCGCCTGTTGTGAAGGTGATTAACGAGAAGTTGGGTATCGAAAACGCAGCTTTCACCACTATTCACGATCTCACCAATACACAAACTATATTAGATGCGCCGCACAAAGACCTACGTCGTGCTCGTGCATGTGGTATGAGTCTTATCCCGACAACGACAGGCAGCGCTAAAGCGATTGTTGAGATTTTCCCGGAGCTTGAAAATCGTATTAATGGCCACGCGGTTCGTGTACCACTAGCGAACGCTTCTCTGACCGACATCATCTTCGAAGTGAAGCAAGACACCACAGTTGAAGAAGTCAACGCGATGCTGAAAGAAGCGTCTGAGAATGAACTGAAAGGCATTCTTGGCTTTGAAGAGCGTCCCCTGGTTTCTATCGATTACAAAGGCAACCAACGCTCAACAATCGTGGATGCACTATCAACGATGTTGGTCGGTAAGCGCATGGTTAAGGTCTACGCTTGGTACGACAACGAGATGGGTTACGCAACACGTACCGCTGATCTAGTACGTACAGTTGGCCTAGCTTAATACTCTTCATACTTGAAGCTGCAAGCGTTGTTAACTGCGTAAGTTCACCCTAATCACATAGAACCCCTATGCTCATAGGGCTGAACTTACTGGTTGCCTAGCTGCAACTCCAATTATTTTGAGTATCGGTCTATATACAAAAGAATTTTAAGAGATTAATGACGATGACGAATTCTCAAGCACACCCAACATGGCAGCTAGATTTAAAAACAGGTGCGTTAGTGCTTACTCCGTGCCCAGGCACTAAAGGCACTGACCTCGATGCATCTCTAGCGCAACTTAAAGCGCAAGGCGTGGAAGCGATTGTGACGGCGCTAGATAGTGAAGAACTGGCGAGCAAGAACGTTTCAAAGTTAGGCGAGAAAGCGCAAGCACTAGGCATGCAATGGTTTCAAATCGAAATCGAAGACGATTGTGCACCGGGTGCCGATTTTGCTGCGAAGTGGCGGGCGACTAGTCCAGTTTTACACCAAATTGTGGATAACGGCGGTAAGGTAGCAATGCATTGCATGGGCGGTTCTGGCCGTACTGGCTTGCTGGCTGCACACCTGCTGTTAGAGAAGAGTTGGGATCTGAGCAAGATTGTTCAAGAGGTGCAGGCACTGCGTCCGGGCGCATTTACTAAGCCCATTCAGGTTGAATACATTAATGGCGTAGCGAACGGCTAATAAACCATTGTTGTTATACAAGGGGCTTTTGGTATCTGGAGTGTTGAACTTATCATGATCCAAAAGCTCTTTTTGTTTAGATTGCAGAGATAGCGTTATGTTTTCAAATCTAAGTAAGAGCGTTCGCCAATACATGCTGGTGACTTTTAACTACTGGAACTTCACCATTACTGATGGTGCACTTCGCATGCTGGTGGTTCTGTATTTTTACGACCTTGGTTACAGTTCGTTAGAAATCGCCTCACTGTTCCTTTTCTATGAATTCTTTGGTGTGGTGACTAACCTAATCGGTGGTTGGTTAGGGGCGCGTCTTGGCCTCAATAAGACCATGAACATCGGGTTAGGCATGCAAGTTGTTGCCTTAGGTATGCTCGCGGTACCAACGGCAATGCTGACTATTCCTTGGGTAATGGCGGCGCAAGCCTTGTCTGGTATCGCTAAAGACCTCAATAAGATGAGTGCCAAGAGTTCGATTAAGACTCTGGTTCCTGATGAACAACAGGGCGCGCTTTATAAGTGGATTGCGATTCTGACCGGATCTAAGAATGCGCTTAAAGGGGCTGGCTTCTTTATTGGTGGTTTGCTTCTTTCAACGATTGGCTTCCAATACGCTGTGCTTGCGATGGCAGCCGTGTTGGCATTGGTCTTCGTTGGCAGTGTGTTGAGCTTAGAAGCGGACATGGGTAAAGCGAAAACTAAACCTAAGTTCAAACAGATCTTCTCTAAGTCTGAATCCATCAACATCCTATCTGCAGCGCGTATGTTCCTGTTTGGTGCTCGTGATGTGTGGTTTGTGATTGCTTTGCCGATTTATCTAGGCAGTGTGTTTGGTTGGGACCACTCATGGGTGGGTGGTTTCTTAGCAGCTTGGACCATTGCATACGGCTTTGTGCAGGGTATTGCGCCTAAGATTACCGGTAAAGCGCAAGGCAAGGTGCCTGATGGTCATGCCGCGCTGTTGTGGGCGGGTGCATTGGCTATTGTGACTGCCGGTATTGCTTATGCGGTGCAAATTGGCTGGCAACCAGAGCTAGTTATCATCGGTGGATTGATGGTATTTGGTGCCATCTTTGCGGTGAATTCATCGCTTCACTCATATTTGATTGTGAGCTATGCGAAAGGCGATGGGGTGTCTCTTGATGTCGGTTTCTACTACATGGCAAACGCGATGGGTCGCTTGATTGGCACGATATTGTCGGGCTTGGTATTCCAAATGGCCGGTTTGTATGCGTGTCTGTGGGTATCCTTCGCATTCTTAGCGATAACGACGGTGATCTCTCTGCGTTTACCTAAAGTGCCGCAAATCTCAGCTGCATAAGCTTCAGCCGCATGAGCTTAAGTCGGATAACCTAGAGTCGAATAAGTTAAATTCGCGATAAGTATCTTCTTTAACACTAAGCTGACTTGGTATTTATTCCGGTCAGCTTTTTTATTGCTATAGTTGAATGATTGAATATTAATCAGGCATTTACATGAAGCAGCGAGTTCTCTTTTTTGATTTAGCACGATGTGTCGCGGCCATAGCTGTTATCGCGATTCATGTTTTGGCGCCTTATCGTAATGAATTAAGCACCATTCCTTTCGGTGAGTGGCTGACTGCCATTACGGTGAATGGTTTCAGCCGCTGGGCAGTGCCTGTGTTCATCTTGATTTCTGGTGCATTGATGCTGAGTGATCAGCGCCCGTTTGACGCCAAATACTACCTCAAGCGCCGTCTGGGTAAGGTACTGATCCCATTCATTGTTTGGTCGCTTTTCTATACCTACCTATCAGGTTGGTCGCTAATGGGTTTTGATGCGGACGTCAGTTGGGAGGTTTTGCTCAATAGTTATCATCACTACACGTACTATCACCTTGGTTTCTTCTATTACTTCATCCCACTCTACTTTGTGATTCCTTTTTTACAGATCATGGTCAGAAAGTACGGTGATAGATCTGTCTATGCCTTTACGGCGGTATGGTTGTTCACAACGCTATTGTTCTTATTGAAAATCGATGGCCCTTGGAGTCACGAGTTGTGGTTGTACACCGGGTACTTACCGTTGGGTTACCTGCTGTATAAGATGGTTCCACTTAACAAGATGACTGTCGGCGTGAGTGTGTTACTTGGTGGATTAGCGTTACTGACCACGGTTTATATGGTGGTTGATGCAAGTTTGGTCGCAGAAGAGTACACGGTAGGGCGTTGGTTATCTTACAAGACGTTGAACACCGTATTAGCGGCGAGCATGGTGTTCATGGTGTGCCGTTACTATGGTGAAGGCTTGTCTGAGAAGAGCAATCAAGTGGTTGGTTTTATCAGTAAACACAGCTTAGGTATTTATCTGCTGCACCCGATTTTCTTATGGCCAATGAAAGAGTTCGGTTGGTACCAAGGTCATCCTGCTTGGGTTATTCCATTATGGATCGTGATCAGCGGAGCTGGCGCGTTATGGATGAGCTGGTTGGTCTCTAAGTCAGAGAAAACACGTTGGTTATTGCCTTAGCGGTGGGTGCTAAGGCTTTCTGATGGATTGCTTAGAAGATACAGTTGAAGTACCTAATGTTTAGCGCTTCAATGCAAAGTGTAAGAACTTATCGCCTTGGTAGGTTAAGGTACCTTTGTCGCCAGGGTTCAGGGCGTGGAAGTAGTGGATTCCGACTTGGAACTCTCGTTTTGGACCAACCACACCACGTTGAACGTAAATCCAATACTCTTGATCTTCTTGGCCTGGTTCTGCATCAGGAAGGTCGATGGATTGTTTGTCCAACACAGTGACGTTCACTTTCTTTTCTGGCGCATTTTCACCTTGTGAGTGCTTTCGATAGAAACCAAGAAATACCCAAGCCGCTAGACCGGCGAGTGCAAAGATGGCAAAAAAGAGTGAATTAGGCATGTAACCTCCATGTAGTCGTGATGGTTATTCTAATCTTTCAAGCAATAGGGATATGTGTTTCAAGCCGTTATTCGTGAACTGTTGTAAGCCAAGCTGATTATTTTTCGGCAGACATCACATTTAGAGGCCAGTTTGGGATAAAGCCTTGTTATTTATTGTCTCTTTCTCTCGTAAATAACAGTGATTTTGTATAAGAATAGGGAAATGCTCGACTAGAATTATAGTGTGGAGTGGGAGGGCTAATATGACCGATATTGAAAAAGTGGTGACAAGAACTCGTAATATAGAGAAATTATTGAGGCTTCAATATCATGCCGAAGGCGAAGGATTGCATGAGCTTGTAACAAGCTGTGAAGAAAGGCTACCGCACGATATGGTGAGCAAACTGCGTTATATCGCAACGTGTCGTAATAAGGTAGTCAATGAGCATGAGGCTAAGTTGGAAGACCAGCATAAGTTCATCATGATGTGTAACGACTGTGAGAAGGAGTTGACTCCACGTAGTGGTCGTTTTATTTGGCGAGTTGCAATCTTACTGATGATGGCAATGACTTTAGCTGCTGCTGGTTTCTATTATGCGAACTGGGATGTGTTAACACTGCATCTGTTTTCGAAATGAAAAAATTGAACAAAAAAAGGGACGCTAATGGCGTCCCTTTTTTTATCTGTAACTTGCTTAGTACATCATCGGTAGTGTCATTAGACCTACAACTACCGCGATCATTACAAGTCCTTGTCTTTGCGAAGATGAAATCATAACACTACTCCTAAATTTGGTTGTCTCTCGCTATGTTTTAAAGAATAGCACTACTTATGGCTCTAGATCAAGAATTACTTTCGAAGCCTTTAAAAGTGATAGAAAACTATTGGGTTTTCTATCACTTTTGCTATGTTTTACTGTGTATTTTGGGGAGCTCTTATTTTGTTCGTTATGATTTTTTTTTGTTCTCATTTGTTTTAAGTGATTGTTTTGTAATGGTCGTTTTGTGTAATTTATATTGTTAAAGGTTGTTAAACTGTATTAATGGGGCTTGGTGGTGTCTAGGTTTGTTTAATTAAGCTTTATAGGTTTTAGGTTTAATTTTTGTGATGGTTTTTTGACAGGAAGCTTAGCGAAACCTGACAAAGTGGTTTTTATAAAGGTAATTTACGCACTTTGTAAGTCTAGGTTTGTATAGTGTTGGAAAGTTCTATGTAAGTCTGTTTTTTGATTTTAAGTGTTTGTTTTAAAGGTGTTTATATATTTAATTTTGAACTTTTAGTTATGTGGTATTTGCAATATATAGCAACATATTGTGGAGTTGGCAGGATAGAAGTGATTGGAATTTAAGTTTGGGTTCTCTAGCGTCAATTTATATGAGTTTTCCGAACAATGAGTCTATTTTAAAAGGAATAATCACTATCGCTGCGGGTATTGTGACGACTTCAATCTAAAGATGCTCTTTTTAGTGGAAGCGTAATCAAGATCCAATTTTGAAGGGCTGAGGCTTTACATCAACACCCGTGTGCCTAGACTGGCGACGATTAAAAGCAATAGGGCAAATGATATGTGGAGTTGGTTGGCGGTTTCCTTGTCTGGTATTGGAGCAATAACAGGAACGAAACATGGGCATATCGGTCAGGCTTTATTGTATAAGGTCTTTACCTTTGTATTATTGGCGACTATTGCTCTAACTCAATCTGTTGTCGTTGATTTTACCTATTGGGTAGTCGTTGGATTAGCGATATCCGCGATCGCAGATGTGCTTCATACTGTTACTCAAAAACGTCTTCTGCATTTTGTGTGTTTCCTGTTGGCTCAACTTTGTTACAGCAAAGCATTTTGGTTACAGCTATCAGGAGAAATGGTCTGGTGGTTGTTCGCGCTGCTGTTAGCTGCATGTATCGTTGCTTTCTTCCTATTACTCCCTCGCTTAGACAAACTCGTTTTTCCAGTGGTTATCATGGGTATTGTGCTCATTCAGCTTGCTTGGGCCTCTGGTGAAGTCTGGTTACTTGAGCCTCAGCTATCACATGCTGTTGGTTTTGTTGGTTGCTGCGTGCTGCTGCTTTCCGCATTGGCGTACGCCCTAAATTTCTATCGCAGCCCAATCAAGGGCGCTTACTTTTGGGTAACGGGCAGTTATTTTCTTGCACACGCTCTCATCGTTGCTTCCCTCACCATTTAGGGTAGAGCTAGCTTAATTCTGAGCTACATCAAGGCAGCTTAGATGAAAATAGGTACTCTACGTCTACTTCATTAAACATGAGATAGAGTTATGACTACCGAAATCCACGCACACAACGTTTTAAACCTACTGAGTGAAAAGCCACTGACTCGTGAAGAGTTGACGCAAGAGCTCGCTCAAACCTATGGCGCTGAAGCTCGCTTTCATACGTGTAAGCTGAACGGTCTGGATTTAGATGGATTGCTGAAATTTTTCCTGAAAATGGAAAAGGTCGTGATCATTGATGACAAGCTTTGCACTAATCGCGAACGTGTTTGTAATCACTGATTTTGAATGACCATCAGTTCTTGTCGCCAGTGAACTGTGATTAGCGAGTGGATGCGATATTCTTGGCTCCACTCCGACCATTTCTCCCTCGTTTGGCTCTCATAAATACCCTTCCAATAACGTAAATTCCTAAGTTTGTTACTGTGTTCGAAAATCAATCTTGAGGCTGCTATACTCCGCGCACTTACGCTTTCGAGACAAACTTATGGAAATTTTATCTGCAGCGACCATGCTGTTTCTTATTATGGATCCGCTTGGCAACTTACCAATCGTGCTTTCTATCCTTAAGCATATTGATCCGAAGCGTCGCCGTATTGTTCTTGTTCGCGAACTAATGTTTGCGCTGATTATCCTGCTGCTGTTCTTGTTTGCTGGTCAAAGCATCATGAACTTCCTGCATGTGCAGCCTGAAACCTTGAGTATCTCTGGCGGTATTATTCTGTTTATCATCGCGATTAAGATGATTTTCCCAAGTGCGGGTAGTATTACTGGCCTCGCGGCGGGTGAAGAACCGTTTATTGTGCCGATGGCGATCCCTATGATTGCTGGCCCTTCAGTGATTGCGGCATTGATTCTGTTGTCGACACAGCATCCTGACAACATGTTAGAGCTTTCAGGCGCAGTGATGCTGGCTTGGGGCGCGACCTTCTTTATTCTGATGTTTAATGGCTTCTTCTTGCGAGTACTGGGCGAGAGAGGCCTTAAAGCCATCGAACGCTTGATGGGCTTGCTACTGGTTATGCTGTCGACGCAAATGTTCCTAGATGGCGTAAAGGGCTACATGGGCTAAGATCAGTATCATCGCTGAATAAAAAAAACGCCGCTCAAATGAGCGGCGCTTTTGTATCAATTGTTTCTGTCATGATGTTTTCTGTCGCTAAGCGTTTTATATCTAAGCTTAAGCTTTATTACATCATGTGTTTGCGTCGGATATCGAGTAGGGCAAAGACGCCGAAAATCAATATGGACCACTTCTCCCAACGTGACATTTCGATCTTATCGCCAAAAGCACCGATGAAAATCAGCATCTGCAGGCCGTGCATGAAGAATAAGAATGCTGTCATGATATAAAGCGCAATCGCAGCATTACCCGGGAATGGGTAGAAAATATTGGCGATTAAGATAAACCAAACAAAGGCGATGGCTGCTTTTGCTAGTGGAAGCAAGAACTTCATTCAATAACTCCTATTCTTCAGTGATTCGATTGAACAGTCGGTAGCTCGACTGGCCAGTGGTCTTATCGCGGTGTAATTCCCAGTTTTCTGGCATAGCTTCGAGTTTTAGCTCTTTCTCTGTCTCGACGTAAATGATGGCGTTGTCGGCAAGCCAACCGTTGCTCTCAAGCAGTTGTACTGTTTCTGCGAGTAAGCCTTTACGAAATGGAGGATCGAGAAAGACCATATCGTAAGGAGTGCCTGGCTGCTTAAGAAAAGAGATAGCATCAGTGTTGACTACATTGATGTTGTCTGCTTTGAGCTCTTTCGCGTTATCAGAAAGCTGTTTGGCCGCTTTTTGATTCATTTCGAGCAGTGTCACCATTTTTGCTTGGCGAGAAGCGGCTTCAAAACCTAGACCACCAGAACCGGCGAATACATCCAAGCAGGTCGAATGTGGGATATCTTGTGCCACCCAGTTAAAGAGTGTTTCTTTGACTCGGTCAATGGTTGGGCGTAATCCTTCTAAATCATGAACAGGCAGTTTTCTACCTCTCCATGAGCCACTAATAATTCGAACAAAGCCTCCGGATGGCTTTTTTTGTGATGTGTTTTGCTGGCGACGTCTTACCATAGATTTTTTGACCGCTAATAAAGTGATACTATACCGAGCCCAATTTAAGTGGGTTCGAGTATTAAATAAATTTACAATGACAAAGTGTATCAAGCTAAAAGCAAACTTATCACTGCTTTGTCATTTTTCTTTACTATTCGTTTGTACAAGCTTGTATTGTATAACAATAGCAAAGAGTCGACGTGTATTAAGTCAATACAGCTAATTAGTAGATCTAGGAAACTCCTCTGATGACGGAAAAAAAGAAGCGCGGATTATTATCGTGGCTTGGTTTTGGTGAAGAAGAACAAAGCCCAAAAACTCAGAATGAAGCGAACGTAGAAAACGTTGAAGATCAAACTGAAGTTGAATCACAAGTTGAGGCTGAACAGGTCGCACCTGAAGTTGAAGACGCTAAATCAACGGAACCTAAGTCTGTTGAATCTGAACTTGCGGAGTCAGAGCAAACGCTTGAAGAGGCTCAACAAGATCAGCAGCCTGTCGCAGCAGAAGCAGAAGCAGAAGCAGAAGCAGAAGCAGAACAGGAAGAAGTGATTGCTCCTCAATCTAAGGTTGAAGAAGTTCAAGAGAAGCCGACAGAAAGCTTCTTTGCACGACTTAAGCGTAGCCTCAGCCGTACTAAAGCAAACATTGGTGCTGGCTTCTTTGGTTTGTTCAAAGGCAAGCAAATCGATGAAGACCTGTTTGAAGAATTAGAAGAGCAACTTCTGATCGCCGACGTGGGTATGAATACCACCGTGAAGATCATTGAAAACCTAACAGAAAAAGCATCCCGTAATGACCTAAAAGACGGTGAAGCGCTTTATGGTCTGCTTAAAGAAGAGATGTCAGAAATCTTGAGCCAAGTGGAACAGCCACTGGTTGTTGATACCACTAAAACACCTTACGTTATCTTAATGGTGGGTGTGAATGGCGTGGGTAAAACAACCACTATCGGTAAGCTGGCGAAACAATTCCAAAGTGAAGGCAAGAAAGTGATGCTGGCGGCGGGTGATACCTTCCGTGCGGCAGCGGTTGAACAACTTCAGGTTTGGGGGCAGCGTAATGATGTTCCGGTTATCGCTCAGCACACTGGTGCCGATAGCGCGTCTGTTATCTACGATGCGATTGAAGCGGCGAAAGCGCGTGGTGTTGATGTTGTGATTGCAGATACTGCAGGCCGTTTGCAGAACAAGAGCAACTTGATGGAAGAGCTACGCAAGATTGTTCGTGTAATGAAGAAGATCGATGATTCTGCACCGCACGAAATCATGTTAACGCTAGATGCAGGTACCGGTCAGAATGCGATTAGCCAAGCGAAGTTGTTTAGTGACGTGGCACCAGTAACGGGTATTACGCTAACTAAGCTAGATGGTACAGCGAAAGGTGGCGTAATTTTCTCAATTGCTGACCAGTTCCAGATTCCAATCCGCTACATTGGCGTGGGTGAAGGCATTGACGACCTGCGTCCATTTGAGTCGAAAGACTTTATTGAAGCACTATTTAGCCGCGAAGAGTAACGCGTGTAGCAAAGTGGTTTATCCTTAACCTGCTACCGTTTTAAATTTGATATGAGTGATCGTAAGAGGAATTTTCGGTGATCAAATTTCAGCAAGTGAGCAAAGCCTACCGAGGCGGACGACAAGCGCTCCAAAAAGTGGACTTTCATCTCAAACGAGGAGAGATGGCATTTTTAGGCGGGCACTCTGGTGCTGGTAAAAGTACCTTGCTGAAGTTGATCTGCGCGATAGAGCGTCCAACTGACGGACGTGTTTGGTTTAACGATCACGATATTACTCGTATCCCAGCCAAAGACATTCCCTTTTTACGCCGTAACATCGGGATTGTCTTTCAAGATCACCGCCTACTTATGGATCGCTCGATCTTCGATAACGTCGCTCTGCCTATGCGTATTGAATCTATTTCTGAAAACGAAATTAAACGTCGAGTCAGCGCCGCGTTGGACAAAACCGGTTTATTAGATAAAGCCCGTTGTTTGCCAAGCCAGCTCTCTGGAGGTGAACAACAACGGGTCGGTATTGCTCGCGCTGTGGTTAACCGTCCAACTCTGCTTTTAGCGGATGAACCAACTGGTAACCTAGATCCTGAACTATCGAGTCGTGTATTACGCTTGTTTGAAGAGTTCAACCGTGCGGGTGTCACGATCATGCTAGCGACGCACGATATCGGGTTAGTGAACACTCGCCCTCAATATCGTCATCTGGAATTAAACCAAGGCTTTTTGAGTGAGGTTGAAGATTATGGCCGCGAATAAGCGCATTAAGAAACCTCAATCCAATCGAGCAGCAAACCGGGCTTCAAGCGACGGTTTCTTTGTTGTTCATTGGAAACAAGCCAAGTCATCGTTCTCGCAAATGTGGCAGCGTCCGTTGGGTAACTTGCTGACGCTTGCGGTGATTTCAATGGCTTTAGCTATGCCCGCTTGTTTGTACCTACTGGGCAAGAACGTTGGTGAAGTGGCGCAAGATGTCACCAGCCCGTCACAAATTAGTGCCTATGTAGAGGATGGTATCCCTGAGCCGAGAGTCATGGTGCTTAAGGATGAAATCGAAAGTTGGGACCAAGTCGATCTGGTTGAGTACATTTCTCCGCAGCAAGGTCTTGAAGATCTTAGCCAGTATTCTGGTTTTGAGGACGCCCTAACTATCCTAGATGATTATTCATTGCCAGGTGTGTTGGTGATTACGCCAAGCGTACACAGCGACACGTTAATTAAAGAACTGGCAGGCAAGGTTAAGAAGCAAGAGTTAGTCACCGATGTTCGTTTAGATGAAGATTGGTTAGCTCGACTGGATGCTATCAAAGCACTTGCGGCTGTCATCGTGATTACCTTAACTGTGTTGATGCTGGGCGCAGTATTTCTGATTATCGGCAACACATTACGATTTAATGTGTTGGCGCATAAAGAAGAGATTCAAACCATGAAGCTGATTGGTGCTACCGACAGCTACATTCTTCGACCATATTTGTATGCTGGAATGTGGTTTGGTGTTTTAGGTTCGATTAGCGCGTGGGTAATGACGGCATTGATTACCGTATTACTGAACAGTGCAGTGGATGACTTGGCTCAGCTGTACGATAGCCACTTCCGCTTAATTGGCCTGAGTTGGGATGAATCTTTATTGCTTTTGATCGTCGGAACCTTGCTTGGTAGTGTAGCTGCGAAGCTTTCTGCACAGCGTCATCTAAAAGAAATTGAACCAGTTTAGGTGAATAGAGTCATATTTATACGAAAAATAGGCAGTTCTTAACCAGTTTTTGCCTTGTATAGACGAATTGATTATGCATAATTACTTCCCCCTCCTTGAAACCTGTTCATTTTAGGTTCAAGATTGTCGGGTTTTAATAGATGTATTACTCCAGATCAGAGATTGATGAGGAACCGAATGGCAAACCAAGCGTATCAAATGGCTTTAGTCACACAAGATAGTTTAGATAGCTATATCCGCTCAGCGAACAGTTACCCAATGCTGACGCCTGACGAGGAACGTGGACTTGCAGAGCGATTACATTACAAAGGTGAGATCGACGCTGCGAAAGGCTTGATCCTTTCACACCTACGATTCGTGGTGCACGTTGCAAGAGGCTACTCTGGCTACGGGCTGCCAATGGCTGACCTTGTCCAAGAAGGTAACATCGGCTTGATGAAGGCTGTTAAGCGCTTTAATCCAGAAGTTGGTGTCCGTCTAGTCTCTTTTGCTGTTCATTGGATCAAAGCTGAGATTCATGAATACGTATTGCGTAACTGGCGTATCGTTAAGATCGCAACGACTAAAGCACAGCGTAAATTGTTCTTTAACCTTCGTAAGTCTAAAAAGCGTTTAGGTTGGTTCAATAACGGTGAAGTTGAGACGGTTGCGCGTGAACTGGGTGTTGAGCCTTCAGAAGTTCGAGAAATGGAATCTCGTTTAGCGGCACAAGACGCGACGTTTGAAGCGCCTATGGACGACGACGACGGTGGTTCTGCTTACACAGCTCCAGTTTATTACCTAGAAGATAAAGCGTCAGACGTTGCTGAGACGGTTGAAGCAGCTAACTGGGAATCTCATACTAATAATCGCTTAGGTCTCGCATTGAAGAGCTTAGACGAGCGTAGTCAACACATTGTTCGCTCACGTTGGTTAGACGACAACAAAGCAACACTGCAAGACTTAGCGGATACCTATAGCATTTCTGCAGAGCGTGTCCGCCAGTTAGAAAAGAATGCGATGAAGAAATTGAAGCAAGCAGTTGGCGACTTCTAATAGCATTTAATTTTTAATAGTATTTGGTTTCTCATAGTAGCAAGCAAATAGCTTAATTTTGAAAAGGCCGAGATCGAGAGATCTCGGCCTTTTTGTTTTGGATCGATTTCTCAACTTTTGCGATCGAAATTTGCAAAATGATTTTGTGGATAACTCTGTGAGGAATTTATTCGTCAGCTGTCTAAAAGCAGGGTGTAGTAAGGCTTTGACAGGGTTTTTTGAGTGGGGATATGTTTCAGTTAACCCACAGTTAGATCAGGATCATTACTACATGTTGTGGATCTATTTTTAAAAAGGCACTTTATTCACGCAATTCACAGATTTATCCACAAATGGTGTAAAAGTGATCGCTGGTGGATAACCTTATTAAGTGGGTGTGATTGTTAGCCTTGGGATAGGTTACAATGGCAGCAAAGTAAATCAGTATAAAAAGAGAAAGTCATGGACCAGTTTAAACATATCGACGTTAAAGGCGCTCAAGCCCTTATTGAACAAAGTGAAGCTCGACTTGTCGATATACGAGATCCGCAATCTTTTGCGGTAGCCCATTCAGAAACCGCCTACCACCTGACTAACGATACAATGGTGTCGTTTATGGATGAGGTTGAGTTCGAACAGCCTATCTTAGTGATGTGTTACCACGGTATTAGTAGCCAAGGCGCGGCACAATATTTAGTGAACCAAGGCTTTGAAGAGGTATATAGTGTTGATGGCGGTTTCGAAGCTTGGCATCGTGCTGAACTTCCGGTGATTGCGGGTTAATAGCTTTATCACTTAAACGCTTCAAGCATCTCCATAGTATGAATAGGAAGTAACAATGATTAGATTGATGGTGTTAGACAACCCACGTCTTGCTCAAGCATTTATTGATTATATGGCCTCTCGTCAGATCCCTATTCAGATGTCTCCAGAGGGAGAAGGGCGTTTTGCTTTGTGGCTTCTTGATGGTCAATTTCAGGTTGAAACCGAAGCTGAGCTGAATCGTTTTCTTGCTGAACCCAATCATAAACGCTATCAAGCGGCGTCTTGGGATATGGCTGAGTCTAGAAAGAGTCATTTCCATTACCACACACCAAGCTTTTTGGGCATGATCAAAGCAAAAGCAGGTCCTGTGACACTGAGCCTAATGTTGGTGTGTGTGGTGATTTTTGCGCTGCAACAGATTGGTTTTGGCCAAGCTATTTTCAATGCCCTGCATTTCCCAGAGGTTGATGGACAGCAATGGCAGCTGTGGCGTTGGTTGAGCCATGCTGTTCTGCATTTCTCTGTTATGCACATCGCATTCAATATTTTGTGGTGGTGGCAGCTAGGTGGGGATATTGAGAAGAAACTAGGCAGCCTCAAGCTACTTCAGATCTTTGCTGTCTCTTCTGCGCTTTCAGGTGCTGGTCAGTATTGGGTTGAAGGGGCGAACTTCGGTGGTTTGTCTGGTGTTGTGTATGCTTTGGTTGGTTACTTATGGGTTGTCGGTGCGAAGGCGCCACAACTTGGTTTAGGTATCCCAAGACAGATTGTCGGCTTTATGTTGGTGTGGTTAGTGCTTGGGTACATGCAACCATTCATGGCCATTGCAAACACCGCGCATTTAGCTGGCCTAGCCGCTGGTGTCATTATTGGCTTTATCGATGCGATGAAAGCACCGAGCTCGGCAAGAAGCTAACTCATTTTTTCTAGTGAGTAGCCAAACGATAGAGACAAAAAAGCGGCCAGATGAGCCGCTTTTTTATTGGGATTCGTTTTTACATCATTACTGATAAAGATATTTGGTAAACAATAAGTCAGCAATGAGAGTTTTACCTGTTTCAGGAAGTAAAATCTTATTGAGGTGCTCAACTAAGGACTTTCTCAAATCTTCACGACCGGATAGAGACTTAATTGTCTCTTCATTTTGTTTGCCGAGTAATTCAATCACCGCATCACGAATCAATGGCTGATGATGCTCAATGGCTTCTAAGTCATTACTATTTGCGACCATTATGTCGAGACGGACCTGAATATAGCCCAGTTTTTTACCTTTAGTGTAAAAATTGGTGGTGAGATCGGGCTCTAGCGTGAAGTAGGCTAGTTTGGGTGTCGATTCTTCTTCAGCGAAACTTGATGCTGAAAACAGTAGATTAATCGCAATAAATAGTTGGGCTACATAACGTTTGTGCATATTTGAGACTTTTCTTTAGTTTATTCGCGATATTCGAAACGCATTAGTCTTGTTACAATGAGCGGTCTAAATCTAAATACGTTTACAATTCGAAGGACGCTTTAATTTTATTCGAAAGTTGAAGCTTTATTGTACGTGTAAAGTCACCTATTGAATACTAGTATGAATCAGTCAATATCATTGTATCTAAATTCATTAATGAATGTAGATTGGCAAAGCACAGAAAAATTTAATTTTCCTAATGAAACCACCAAAGAGTGGCTTATGGAACAAGGATCGCTTTCCCGTAAGTTGGGCAAGTGCTGCAAGCACCTGTCTGTTGAGTTGCTTCATAATCAAGTTGTGGAACGATCAATTCTGCAACAGGACGAAGAACGCCTTTTATCATCACATGATTGCTTACTGCGTAAAGTGATTTTAAAGGGTGATGATGAGCCGTGGGTGTTAGGTCGAACCTTAATACCTCGAATTACCCTAGAAGATCATCAGCACTCTGACCTTTCTCAACAAGGGGATGTCCCGCTTGGGTTAACGGTTTTCAGTGCTGAGAACGTGGAGCGAGATGCGCTTCAAGTCGGTTGGGTTATCGCTGGCGATGAGCGATTACTCGCGCGTCGTTCTCGATTATGGATGAATCATAAACCTATGCTTGTGGCCGAACTTTTTTTACCAACATCCCCCATTTACTCTAAGGAGAGTGTGTAAATGCTTGCCACCAAAGCGAAGGCGTACTGGCAATTGACGCGAATGAATCGCCCGATTGGTACTCTGTTACTCCTTTGGCCGACCTTGTGGTCGCTGATTATTGCTGCGAAAGGCATGCCTGATTTTGATGTCTTGGTTGTTTTCATACTCGGTGTGGTGTTAATGCGATCGGCTGGCTGTGTGATTAATGATTTTGCTGACCGTAAAGTTGATGGTCATGTCAAACGCACCAAGCAACGTCCATTACCTTCAGGTTTGGTTTCCAGCAAGGAAGCCATTGTGCTCTTTCTAGTGTTAGCTGTGGTTTCTTTTTTGTTGGTACTCACCATGAACCCGCTGACTATCAAGCTCTCTTTTATTGGGGTTGGTCTCGCGTTCATTTATCCTTTCATGAAGCGTTTTACACACCTTCCACAGTTGTTTCTCGGATTGGCTTTCAGTTGGGCAATACCAATGGCTTGGGCGGCGCAAACCAATGAACTGCCAAGCATTGTGTGGTTTATCTTCGTGATTAATGCGTTGTGGACGATAGCCTACGACACGCAATATGCGATGGTTGACCGAGATGATGACTTGAAGATTGGCATCAAGTCGACGGCTATTCTGTTTGGTCGTTTTGATAAGCTTATGGTTGGCGCGCTGCAGTTAGTTACACTGGCGATGTTGATTGCATTGGGCATGCACTACCAACTCGGTGATACTTTCTACTGGGCACTGTTAGTTTCGGGAAGCTTGTTCGTGTATCAACAGCATCTGATGCGTCACCGCGATCGAGACCTTTGCTTCCAAGCCTTCTTGAACAATAACTATGTTGGAATGGCGGTGACTGTAGGCTTGTTCATTACCTTCTGGTAAGCATCCGCTTTACAAGTAAACGAACGCTAAAGAAAAAGGCACCCATTGGGTGCCTTTTTTGATCGTGTTAAGTCTAGCGATTAAAGTGAATGCTAACTAAGAGATTATTCTGCTTGGTGGATACTCTCTTGAATCGTCAAACGTACTTCAGGGTAAAGCATTGAGTAGAGAAGTTTAGCGAATTGCTGAGTCTTTTCTAAATCACAGTTACCATCGTTATCCAGATATTGCTGCTGTTTCAGAGTTGCGAACATCGACGCAAACACGCCTTTATCGAAGAACTCCGGTGCGTTGATACCTTGTAGACGACCAAGTCGCTGTGCTATGTCTTGGCTCTTCTGCTCAAGGTCTGACTTATCTAGATCAGGATTCTCTGCCAATAGGTTCAGAGCAATTGAGTAGCGCTGGAGCGTTTCTGAAATCGTACGGCCTAGTAGCATCAGTGCTTGGCTGTTTGACTGGTTGATCGTTACTTGGTTGTTCGACACAACAAGCATGCCTTGACCGACTAGCTCATCAATGATGTTCGCAACCACGCTTTCAAGCTGATCTTCGTCGTAGCTTAAAAACAACTCTTTCTTTAAGAATGGGTAGATAGCTGCAACATTTTCTTGAATAGCGTCGATTGATAAACCGTGCTGACGAATGGTCATCTGAGCGATCAATGATGGCAATGCAAACAAGTGAATGATGTTATTACGATAGTAGGTCATCAGAATCGATTGGTGACGATCAAGTGAAATGATGTCGCCCATAGTGTCTGATTCAATTAAGAACTTGTTCAATGACTCTGCGTGTTTTACTAAGTCTTCAGCGCTGTCTTTAGGCACTGTGAATGTATCTGAATAAGGCACATTCTTAAGTAGAGACAGGTAGCAGTTGATCTGAGAAACCAAAGAGTCTCGAGACAATGCGCGCTGTCTTGAAGCCAATAGTGCCGTTGCACAAAGAGTCAGGGCATTGGTCGCTGCCGCATCGTTAATGTGCGTCATCATTTTGGTTGCCAAGTCCTTAACCACCGGGTTCATCCATTGTGGTTTGCTGGTTCCCATTGGGTCGATATCTTTAGTCCACTCAGGAGCATGTTCGTTCAGATATTGGTTAAGCTGAATTGGCTCACCGAAGTTCACGTAGCCTTTACCAAAGTTACGCAGCTTACGAATTGTACGAATCACTAGGCTCGCGTTTTCTTTCTCTTTACGCTTACCACGAAGTTCTTTCGCGTAGGTCGCGACTTCCATTACGTGCTCATAGCCGATGTATACAGGAACCAAAGTTACCGGACGGTTCATGCCGCGCAGCATGGCTTGGATTGTCATCGCTAGCATGCCGGTTTTCGCCTGCAATAGACGACCCGTACGAGAACGACCACCTTCACTGAAGTATTCTACTGAGTAACCTTTAGCGAACAGTTCGGCTAGGTATTCACGGAAAATCGTTGAGTAAAGCTTGTTGCCTTTGAAACTACGACGAATAAAGAACGCACCGCCGTGACGGAAAATAGGGCCGGCAGGGAAGAAGTTGAGGTTGATCCCTGCTGCGATGTGCGGAGGAACCATACCTTCATGATAAAGCACATAAGAAAGCAATAAGTAATCCATGTGACTACGATGACAAGGTACATAAACGATCTCGTGACCATCTTGAGCCAGCTTACGAACGGTTGAAGCGTTGCTGATATGCAGGCCTTGGTACAACTTATTCCACAACCAACCAAGAATCTTTTCACCGCGTTTGATTAGCGAGTAAGAGAAGTTCGCAGCAATCTCGTCCATGATGTCTTGAGCTTCTTTGCTCGCTTTCTCTATGGAAATATTTTTTGATTCAGCTTCATCTTCTATCGCCTTTTTGATTGCTTCTGACTTTAGCAGGCGGTCGAACAGAGCTTGGCGGCTTGGTAGGTTAGGGCCCGATGCTGCAAGTTTTTGACGAGAGAAGTGAATGCGTGCCACGCGCGCCAGTTTATGCGCGATGGTGCTGTCGGTGCCGTGTGAGTTAGCCATGTATCGTAGAGATACCACTGGGCTAAAGCGAACCAGACAGTCACGACCTGCTAGCAATACAGCTTTCGATTTCTCTAAGCCGTTCATTGCTTGTAGGTAAGGCTTCTGGTTATTCTCTTTACCAGGCTTTCGACCCCACAATACGGTGGCAGGGATAACTTGAACGTCGAGCTCAGAGTCTTCTGCATGCAGTGAAAGCAGTTCAGAGAAGACTTCAATTGATGAGCTTGGTACATAATCATCGTCTTGCAGTAGAGTTTTGCGAGAAGAGATAAAAACGTAGCGTTGCAGTGATTTGCCATTGATTTCAAGTTTGCTCAATGGATCAGGCAACCCTAGTTCAAGTGCATGTTTTTGCAATGTAAGAATGTCTACACTTGAGCGAAACGGTAAGGCGTATACAATCGGTTTGCTCAAATCAATGTTCAAATCCTCTACAGGGTTTGAAGGGATTGATGTGCTCTTTACCAATAGGGATAAAGGTAGCTTCATTAATGAACGTGAAAAAGATTGTCCAGAAGACATATAGGTTCACTGCCTCAATAGTTATTTCAATGTGCTCAAGCGTATCTCTATTTCTATAATGAGAGGATAAATCCTATGAGTGAAATAGGGATAAGCCTAGGCGTAAATTTAATCGATGCAAGAATACCAGAAACTGGTCTAACCTTTTAATGGAAATAGTCATATTGCCGTTAAGTTTGTGGAAAATCATTCATCGACTGATTGAGTATAGAGTTAAAAATGACCAAAAAATCAAACACCGGAGTCAAACGTATCGTCAAAGCGGCGGGCTTTTCATGGCAAGGCATCACGAGCTCGTTTAAAAACGAGGCTGCATTTCGACAAGAAGTCTTTATGGCCGCAGTGCTTATTCCGTTGGCGTTCTACTTAGATGTAAACCAAGTTGAGCGAATCTTAATGATTTCAGCCGTCGTGTTGGTGATGGTTGTCGAGTTGATCAATACCGCGATTGAAGCGGTCGTTGACCGAATCGGTAGCGAACATCATGAGCTTTCTGGGATGGCGAAAGATGTTGGCTCAGCTGCCGTTTTTATCTGTTTAGTATTAGCTGGTTACGTGTGGTTAGAGATCTTGTTTTTGTAATTCGCTAAAAATGAACTAAAAACAACCAATTGCTTTGCTTTTATTCAGTTACTGGATATACTCACAGTCAACTGTATAAAAAGACAGGTGAATCATGAAGCCGTTAACGCCCCGCCAGCAACAAGTTTTTGACCTTATCAAAAGTAAGATCGAAGATTGCGGTATGCCACCGACTCGTGCAGAAATCGCACGTGAACTTGGTTTCCGCTCTGCAAATGCTGCAGAAGAACATTTGAAAGCTCTTGCTCGTAAAGAAGCGATTGAGATTATCCCGGGTGCGTCTCGCGGTATTCGTATTTTGCTTGAAGATGCAGCGAATGAAGAGCAAGGTTTACCATTAATCGGTCAGGTTGCCGCTGGCGAGCCTATTTTGGCTCAAGAGCATGTAGAAATGCATTACCAAGTTGACCCAGGTATGTTTAAGCCACAAGCTGACTTCTTACTTCGCGTAAATGGCGAAAGTATGAAAGACATCGGTATTATGGATGGCGATTTACTGGCCGTGCATAAAACACAAGACGTGCGTGATGGACAAGTTGTCGTGGCTCGTGTCGACGATGATGTAACGGTAAAACGCCTAGAGCGCAAAGGTTCTACCGTTCTGTTGCATGCTGAAAATGAAGAGTTTTCTCCAATTCACGTGGACTTAGAATCCCAACACTTGTCTATTGAAGGACTTGCGGTTGGTATTATTCGTAACACGGACTGGATGTAGTCAGTGCAAACAGCTTATTGATATTTACTCTCAATAACTTGTTATTGTAATTGATATTCATTATCATCTTCTTTGTCGAGATACAAGGAAGATGATGATGCCAAACCCAACCAAACCTCAAATGAAGCCGCTTATTCGTAAGTCGCACACCTATGATCAAAAGGCTTCTTCTGATCTCGGGTCAGCACATCAAGAATTCCAAGTACCGACGAATCTTGTTCAACACCTTTGGTTTCGCAGCCGCGAAAGCCTAGCCGATGACGGTCTTGTTTATGACCCTATTGCAGCACAAGCCTGCAAGCGTTGCCAACTCGCACCTGAATGCCTTACCGGTGAACTCGACCAGCAACAACTCCTTTACGCGACACTGACTCAACTTTGTGACTCTCAAGTTCAACAGTTTTTATCTCATAACCCAGATGCTTGGATAATTAACGTGGGAGCAGGGCTTGATACCCGCTTCTACCGTTTAGATAATGGCCGCTGTCATTGGGTTGAGCTAGATGTAACCGAGAACTTAGTTTGGCGACAACGCCTGTTCCACAAGAATGAACGCTACCGTCTAGAGTGTGGCTCGGTGGATGACCTGACCTGGTTGGATGAACTTAATATTCCAGAACAAGCCTCAGTGATGGTGGTGTGTGAACATGCTCTGCTGGATTGCAATGAACAACAGACGGCGAACTTTATTCAGTCTTTGAGCCGTTATTTTACCCACGCACATGCGTGTTTAGTGTTAGCTGGAGATAAAAGCTCTAGTGCTCTGGGACAAAAGCTTGGTTCTGGAAAATACGCACATGGCTTATCTTCTCCGATAGACAGCGTCCTTAATTGGCTGCCATGGGCTCAATGGGTAAAAGTGTTTTCTCCACTTGACCAGCAGTGTAATCGTTGGAAATTGTGGCAGCGACTTCTTTGTAAAATCTCTCAGGTCAAAAAGCGTTTAACGCCGCAGTTAGTGCTTGTTAAGTGGTAGTGCTAGCGGTTCTGTTGGCAGATATCTGAATGCTTGCCTCGTTAGAGGTATTCGTTATCGATAAAAGGCAAGCACCTCCCCACAACATAGTGAAAGCCCACTCACTAGGTTAAACTATCGCCTCTAATCTAAGAGGTGATCGTGAAGTTATTTAATCCCCAAACTATTTTTCAAACGTTATCCAATCAGGCGATGCACAAAAAAGTGCTGTTACTCGCGATCCCGATGGTTCTTTCTAATATTACGGTTCCACTGTTGGGCTTAGTCGATGCTGCGGTTATCGGTCACTTAGAGCATTCTTGGTATTTAGGTGGTGTGGCGCTGGGTGGCACAATGATCAGCGTGACCTTTTGGCTGCTCGGTTTCTTACGAATGTCGACGACGGGACTGGCCGCGCAATCTTATGGGGCGAACGATGGCAAGCAACTTGGTTTAGTCTTTGTGCAAGGCGTGACCATGGCACTAGGGTTTGCTGGTTTCTTCTTGCTATTGCATAGCTTTGTTGCGGATGCGGTTTTCTCTCTGAGTAGTGCCAGTGACCAAGTGAAACACTATGGTCAGCAATATTTCTCTATCCGAGCATGGAGTGCGCCTGCTGCGTTGACTAACTTTGTGCTGTTAGGTTGGTTACTCGGAACCCAAAATGCCAAAGCACCCATGTGGATGGTGATCATTACTAATATCACCAACATCGTTTTAGATATCGTATTTGTGATTGGCCTCGGCTGGCAAGTGGAAGGCGCAGCATTGGCATCTGTAATGGCTGATTATGCCGGTTTAACATTTGGCCTGATTTGTGTTTACCGAATCTGGGTGAAGAAGCAGTTACCATCGCCATGGGAGCTGCTTAAGAAAACCAGCCAAGGTTTGAGTCGTTTCGTAAAACTGAATCGCGATATCTTCCTTCGTTCACTATGCCTACAAGCGACTTTCACTTTCATGACCTTCCAAGGTGCAAGCTTTGGCGATGATGTTGTTGCGGCCAATGCAGTGTTGATGAGTTTCTTGATGATCATCTCTTATGGGATGGATGGTTTTGCCTACGCAATGGAAGCCATGGTCGGTAAAGCGATCGGCGCGAAAGATAAAGATGAGCTAAATCAGTCTTTGATTGGCACCTTTTTTTGGAGCTTCAACATTTGCTTGGTGCTCACCATTGTGTTCGCGATTGCGGGGTCTAGCTTGATTAACATGATCACCACAATCCCAGCAGTGAAGAGCCAGGCTGAGGTGTATCTGCCATGGTTGATTGCAATGCCGTTGGTTTCGATGTGGTGCTTCTTATTGGATGGTATTTTCGTTGGGGCAACCAAAGGCAAGGATATGCGCAATAGCATGTTCGTGGCGACCTGCTGCTTCTTTGTAATTTTCTACTTGGCCTCAGGTTTAGAAAACCCTGCGCTGTGGCTAGCAATGTTGAGTTTTATGGCGATGCGTGGCATCGGTCTTGGAGTGTTGTTTGTTTCTCAGTGGAAGAAGGGGGAGTTTCTCGCTTAGCTTGCATAGCTTAGTTCAGGGAACGAAAAATAAAAACAGCAAGCTCTTGGCTTGCTGTTTATGTACTTGGCCTACAGGTGGTCAAATAGTCCTGTTGGTTCTTTGTTTAGAACAAACGGTTAAGTCCGTTAAGCGCTGCTACGCGATACGCCTCGGCCATCGTCGGATAGTTAAAGGTGGTATTCACAAAGTATTCGATGGTGTTGGCTTCGCCTTTTTGTTCCATGATCGCCTGACCAATGTGAATGATTTCAGCGGCACGTTCACCAAACACGTGGATACCTAAAATCTCTTTAGTTTCACGATGGAAAAGTATCTTCAAGCTACCAATATCTTTACCTGCAATTTGAGCGCGAGCTAAGTGCTTGAATGAAGAACGTCCCACTTCATACGGCACTTTAGCTGCGGTAAGCTCTTGCTCGGTTTTACCGACAGAGCTGATCTCAGGAATGGTGTAGATACCTGTTGGGATGTCTTCGATAAGGTGTCGTTCTGCTTCACCTTTCATCACAGCTTGGGCCACAAATCGACCTTGGTCATAAGCAGCACTTGCTAGGCTAGGATACCCAATCACATCACCGACAGCGTAAACATGTTCAACACTGGTTTGGTAGTTGCTGTTGACTGATACTTGTCCACGAGAGTCCGCTTCTAAGCCAACCGCACCAAGGTTCAGTTTATCAGTATTACCCGTTCGACCATTGGCATACAGTAGGCAATCGGCACGCATTTTTTTACCTGACTCTAGGTGAATGATTACACCATCATCTGTTCCTTCAATTTTCTCAAAGGTCTCATCGTTACGAATAACAACGCCACTGTTCCAGAAGTGGTAAGAAAGTGCATCTGAGGTTTCGTTATCTAAGAAGGACAACAGGCGATCGCGAGTATTAATGAGATCGGTTTTCACGCCTAAACCGCGAAATATAGAGGCATATTCACAGCCGATAACACCAGCACCATAGATGATGATGTGTTGAGGATCGTGTTTAAGAGAAAGAATCGAATCGCTGTCGTAGACACGTTCATGCATGAAGTCGACGTTGTCTGGCTGATAAGGACGAGAACCTGTCGCGATAACAAATTTGTCTGCGCTGTAGTGTTCTTCAGTACCGTCGCTTTGCATTACGGAGATCGTGTGGGTATCGATAAAACGTGCAGTACCGAAGACTAACGTGCATTGGTTGCGATCGTAGAAACCTTGGCGCAAGCGAGTCTGTTTGTCGATGACCGATTTAGCATGCCCCAGAATATTGGAAAATGTTGAGTGGATACTTTTATTGTTCTGACAAAACAGAGGGTTACTGTTGAATTCAATAATACGACTTACGGCATGACGCAGTGCTTTGGAAGGAATGGTCCCCCAGTGGGTACAACCACCACCAACGCTGCTCTCTTTTTCAATGATAGCAACGTTCAATCCGGCTTTGGTTAATCCCATCGCTGCCCCTTCTCCTCCGGGGCCACTACCAATTACGATTACATCAAAGTGGTTGGAGTGCGACATAGATATCTTCCTTGTTATATTTGATTAACATTGCTTTAGCGAGATTTTAACTGATTCTGTTCTTGGGTACATGAAAAGGGCATCAGAGAGTCGGTGAGATCACGTCATGCTACTGAAAAAATAATATTTGGTATGTCGTATGTCTCCAAATGACGGTGCGGATATTGAAATGTTTTCTTTGAACGTATTTACTTCGATACGTGAACAAAGAGGTGTGTTTAGTGTCTTATATAACCAGAGTGCCTTATATAAGTAAGTGATTCGCGTTATATTGAATAGAGTATTAGACATGCCTGTTTAGGCTGTAAAAGAAGATGTTGATAAAGTATGAAACCAATGGGCATTCGCGCACAGCAAAAAGAAAAAACTCGTCGTAGCTTAATCGATGCGGCATTTAGCCAACTCAGTGCCGATCGTAGTTTTTCTAATCTAAGCTTGAGAGAAGTCGCTCGTGAGGCTGGAATAGCTCCGACTTCCTTTTATCGCCATTTCAAAGACATGGATGAGCTTGGCTTAACCATGGTCGATGAAGGTGGCTTATTGTTGCGTCAGTTGATGCGTCAAGCTAGGCAACGCATAGTAAAAGAAGGCAGCGTGATTCGCACATCGGTTGAAACCTTTATGGAATTCATTGAAAGCAGCCCAAACGTATTCAGACTGTTATTGCGGGAGCGCTCAGGAACTTCATTTGAGTTTCGTGCAGCGGTAGCTCGTGAGATACAGCATTTCTCTGCTGAGTTAACCGAATATTTGATCACAACAGGAATGACAAGAGACGAAGCTTTTACTCAAGCGGAAGCCTCCGTCATCTTGGTTTTTAACTCAGGGGCAGAAGCATTAGATTTAGATCGACGTCAGCGAGATGAATTGGCTGAGCGTTTGATCATGCAATTGCGAATGATGGCCAAAGGAGCTTTTTGGTATCGTAAAGAACGTGAACGTAACCGATTAAAAGGCGGGATTGAATAATGTCGAATGAAAATAATACTGTAAACCGTGGTTCTGAAAGAAAGACACTCGTACTTGCTGTTGTAGCAGGTGTGTGTGGTGATGCACTGTTATCTTGGGTAACAATGAGCGAAGTGGGCTTTTCTATCTTCCCACTGATTGCTTTAGTTTTGGCTGTACAAGCGCTTTACCAAGAATACCTAACTAATCCCGTATCTGAAGATATTCCGTTAGTGGGTTTAGCTTGTTTCTTTGTAGGTGCATTTGGCCACTCGGCTTTTGTGAAAGCACAACACCCTGATGCCGGGTCAAACTTCTTTGCGATTATCGTCGCGATGCTACTGCTCGCTTGGGTAGGTAAGAAGCTAGGCTTTATCGGTAAAACCGCTTAAACCAATCTATAAATAAAGAAACGAGCCAATTGGCTCGTTTTTTGTATTTGCTGCTTAGCTTAGCTTTGACCTCGACCTAGAGAGCGAGGCTTATGCTTTACGCTCTAGGAATACACCTGCTTCCATATGGTGTGTGTAAGGGAACTGGTCAAATAGAGCAAAACGGGTGATGTCGTGTGTTTCGCTTAGAATGTCTAGGTTCTCTTTCAATGTCTCAGGGTTACAAGAGATGTACATGATACGCTCGTAGCCTTGAACCATCTTACAAGTATCGACATCCATACCTGAACGCGGTGGATCAACAAAGATAGTGTTGCAGTTGTAGCTCTTAAGATCGATGTTCGCTTGCTGTAGACGACGGAATTCACGCTTGCCTTCCATTGCTACGGTAAAATCTTCCGCAGACATGCGGATGATCTGAACATTTTCAATCTTGTTGGCTGCGATGTTGTATTGCGCAGATTCTACTGACGGCTTCGCTAGTTCTGTTGCCAGTACACGTTCGAAGTTCTGTGCCAGTGCTAGTGAGAAGTTACCGTTACCACAGTAAAGTTCAAGCAAGTCGCCTTTGCTGTCTTGAGTACAGTCGACAGCCCACTCCAGCATTTTCTCTGCTACTTTACCGTTTGGTTGAGTAAAGCTGTTCTCAACTTGCTGGTAGATGTAGCTATCACCATTCACATCTAGCTTTTCGATAACGTAGTCGCGGTCCAGTACGATTTTCATCTTACGCGCACGGCCGATCAGGTTTAGGTTAAAACCTTCATCGTTTAATTGCTGTTTAAGTGCTTTAGCATCTTGAATCCACTGTTCACCCAATTGGCGGTGGTAAAGCAGTGACACCAAAATCTCGCCGCTTAATGTAGAAAGGAAGTCTACTTGGAATAGTTTGTGGCGTAGAGAGTGGTTGTCCTTCATTGCATCCGTTAATAGAGGCATTAGGTCGTTGATCAGGCGGCTAGCCGCTGGGAACTGGTCTACGCGGTATTTTTCTTTGGTCTCTTGATTGAACATGACGTAATACATATCGTCACCTTCATGCCACACGCGGAACTCTGCACGCATGCGGTAGTGTTGTTCTGGAGATTCATACACTTCCAGCTCAGGCACATTATATTCTGAGAACATTTCAGTAAGACGCTCAGTCTTTTCTGCCAGTTGTTCTTGGTAGCGTTGCGGGTTTACTTCTAAATTCGCCATTGTTATGCCTTTTGCTATCGTGCTTTTAAATCAAGAGCGCAGATTTTATTCAATCACAGGCGCTTGTCCAGTGTTGAGAGCCATTCAGTCTAAATAGACGACGAAAACTATAGCTTATAACTATCTTAGACTAGACAAATGATTCATAGGTCAATACTATTTCCGGCAAGCTGGTGCCATGTGGATGTATAGATGGCTGAAGAGGGAATCTGGTGAAAATCCAGAACTGACGCGCAGCGGTAAAAGAGAACGAGTATTCATAGACACTGCAAATAGCATTTTGTGGGAAGTCGAATATTAGGTAACCGAAAGGTTGTGCTCTTAAGTCCGAATACCTGCCAGCGGCTAAGCCATACAATGTGGTTTGGTAGGACTTTACGCGATTTAGGATCACAACATGAACAAATCCCTTTTAGCGGTTGCTGTAGCATCGCTGCTTTCACCTATCTCCAATTTACACGCACAAGAAGCATCTGCTGACGAAACCATGGTCGTTACGGCTAACCGTTTTGAGCAGTCTGTGGGTCAAGTTACAGCAACTGTCGATATTGTGACTAAAGAGCAAATTGATAACCTGCAAATCAAATCTCTAACGGAAGCTTTAGCATTATTACCTGGTGTGCAAGTAACGCAAAATGGCGGACGTGGACAAAACAGTTCAGTCTTTGTTCGCGGTACCTCATCGAATCAAAGCATTGTCCTCTATAACGGGGTGAGAATTGGTAGTGCGACAACTGGTAGTGCGAACTTCTCAGTTATTCCTCTAAGCGGCGTTGAACGTATCGAGTTAGTAAAAGGTGCTCGTGCTGCGGTATATGGTGCTGATGCAATAGGTGGTGTAATTAACATTATTACTTCATCAGGGGCTGATGTTGACTCTGGTACTGTTCAAGTTGGTGCTGGTACTGATAACTATCGCCAAGGCGCAGCTGGTGTGAGCTCTAAAGTTGGTCAGAACTCTTGGATCAATATGTCTGTAAACACTGAAGCGTCAGATGGTTTTGATGTCGTAGGCACTGGCCCGGCTCAACCTGATGAAGATGGCTATAGCCGTCAAGACTTAACGCTTGAGGTTGGGACAAACTTTTCACCTGAGTGGTCTGCCAAAGTGATGGGCTTCTATCATAAAGGCGTGACTGAATATGAAAGTTATAAGGACTTTTCAACAGGTAAGCTATCAGCTGATGAGCAAGAATCTATTCTTTTCAACTACGCAGCGCTTGTTGCATATAATGGTGAGAAGTATCGTTCATCTTTGTCTGTATCAACTAACCGCGACGATAGTAACAATAAAGGCGGTCAAGTTCCGGGTAGCCACTTAATCACTGATCGCCATGCTCTTAACTGGCTGAACTCTTATCAGTTATCTGAGATCTTTGTACTTAATGCAGGCGTTGACCTAACTAAAGACACCGTGGCTGATTCCAAAATTTGGAGCAGCAATAGTTACCAGAAATATGACGGTACTAGTCGTAAGAATAATGCAGTATTCGCTTCGGCTTTCTATGACAATTCAGGTCTGCAAATTGAAGCAAGTGTTCGTCATGATGACAACGAAGTCTATGGCGGAAAGTCGACATGGCAGCTAGGAACTGGTTATCTTGTTAATCAGAATTGGCGTTTGATTGCGTCTGGTGGTACTGCCTTTCGAGCTCCGACATACAATGACTTATTCTGGCCTGGCTATGGTAAGAGTGACTTGAAACCAGAAGAGTCTTTGAGTTTTGAGGCTGGATTTGAGTTCTTCTCTGACGTATCAGATATACGCGTTGTAGGTTATTCAAACAAAATTACTAATTTGGTAAGTTATCAGTCAAAAGGTGAAGCTTTAAAGAATTCTGATGCGACAATACGTGGTATTGAAGTAAGCTCGCAGTTTGAGACTGGCGTGATTTCACACTCAGTGTCGCTAGACTTCCTAGACCATAACAACAAAATCAATGTTGCTGGTTATGGTCAACCAGAAGACATTCAAGATAAAGAGCTGTCTCGTAGAGCAAACTTTGCAGCGAAATGGTTGGTCAGCTATGAACACAATGACTGGCGTGGTGATTTGAGCTATCAGTATCAAGGTAAACGCTATGACGATGCAAAAAATACGGTGGAACTTGAACCGTATAGCCTCGTGAACTTTACACTAGCTTACCAGTTGACCGAACAATGGAAACTACGAGCTAAAGTTGAAAACTTGTTTAATACTCAATACCAAACGGTGGATAAGTATGAAACGCAAGATCAAGCATACTACCTAAATGCTTCATATCAGTTCTAACTGGTATGCAAACCGCCTTCGGGCGGTTTTTTCTTATTGGATGTATCAATGAAAAAGAAAGTCGTCATAAGTTGGTCGTCAGGTAAAGACTCTACGTTAACGTTAGAGCGCCTACTTGAAAGCACCGAGTATGAAGTTGTTGCTCTGTATACTACGTATGTTGGAGATGAAGTTCCTTTCCAGGTAACTCCTATTGAGGTAGTTGCAATGCAAGCTCGATTGGTCGGTTTACCATTAATCATGATTGAGCTACCGGAAGTCTTCCCAAGTAATGAGGTTTACCAAAGTACGATTGTCTCGGTACTTAAAGATTCTAGCTTATCAATCGATGCGGTCGCGTTTGGAGATATGTTCTGTAATGGCATTGCCGATTACCGAAGAAGTTATATAGAGCCAGCTGGTTGGGAGTGTGTGTTTCCCCTAATGGGAGAGAGCAGTCAGGTACTTGCGAGTGAAATAATAGACAGAGGAATCGAAACCTTTCTCGTCACGGTCGATACCGATGCATTAGACATGAGCTATTGCGGGAAAGAATACACGTTTGAGCTAATCGACAGTTTACCGAGTCACGTCGACCCATGCGGCGAAGATGGTGAGTTCCATACTTTAGTAACGTCAGCGCCATGCTTTAAAGGAAGGCTTAAGATAGAGCTGGAAAATGTAGATCAGGGTGAGCGCTTTGTGCATCAACGCTACCGAGCCTGCATTATGTAGAGTGATGATTGGCGAAAACTAAGTGAAGGGGTATCATTGCAACGGAACTTATTACAGGTAATGGTTGTGTCGGAAAGCATACAAAAAAACATATTGATCTTTGATTCTGGAGTTGGCGGTCTGTCCGTATATAAAGAGATAAGCCACTTACTACCGAATCATAACTATACTTATGTATTCGATAACGAGGCTTACCCATACGGTGAGCTCGACCAGCAAGTCCTTATCCACAGAGTTCAAAGCATCGTCGCCAGTTTTGTGGCTAGCCACGCTATTGATATTGTGGTGATAGCCTGCAATACAGCAAGTACAATTGTGTTACCTACACTAAGGGCTAATAACCCAATCCCTATTGTCGGGGTTGTTCCGGCAATCAAGCCAGCATCGCTACTTGCCAATAAAGCCGTTGGTCTTATTGCAACACCCGCAACGATTACTCGTGAATACACACACGAGCTCATCAAAAACTTCTCTAGTAATAAAAGAGTTGAGCTTTTAGGTTCTACTCAGCTGGTGGATATGGCCGAAGATAAACTCCGAGGAGAGGCGATTAACCTTGAAGAGCTGCAGCAAATCCTTCAACCAATGATCAACACAATTGATGTGGCTGTTTTAGGGTGTACTCATTTCCCACTGATCAAATCAGAGATTCAGCAAGTGCTAGGTAAAAACGTGATGTTGATTGATTCAGGTAAGGCTATTGCTAAGCGGGTTCAAGATTTATTGGATTTAGAGAGCAGTACTGAAGAAGGGGGAGTGCGTGAGGCTTTTTGTAGTGCACTTCCTAAAAAAGAAAGTGCACTAAATAGTATGCTGAAGCAGTTAGGGTTTAGCTCAGCTCAGCTTCGTCCGTTTCTGGATGTTTAGGATCGTTTGCAACGCGTACTTTTAAAGTACGTTGCATGTAATCTTTATCGTTAAGTTCTGAAATAGCATGATTCACATCATTACTTGCCATAACAACAAATCCAAAACCTCTTCTTTTACCAGTACGTTTGTCTTTCATTAAACGTACAGCAAATACTTCACCATATTCAGAGAACAATTCACGTACATGTGATTCATTCGCTTTGTATGGAAGGTTACCCACATAAAGTGTTTTTGTTGAAGCCTTAGGTTCTGACTCTGATTTTGAGTTGGTGCTTGAAAAATTAACAACAAAAGCGGAAGCCAAGACACCAAGGATAAAGGTAATTGCAGGCGATATATCTACCTGAGAGAAAACAATGCCGCCCAATACAGCTAGCGCGACAATTAACAACATCGATTTTTTTGAGTTCATATCGGAATACTACATATTAATAAACGAAATATACGCATCTACCATTAACAAAATAGACACATGAATCTTACGTTCATGGCTTCCATTTTGCCAATGTATTGCTGTGATACGTCTCAAATGTTTAGTTTTTATTCGAAAAATGCGGATGTGGTGGCTTTTTAGGCGAACAAAACTTTTATTTAAAAAAGCTCTTGTGCTCTATATCGAACTCTCTATAATGCCGCCTCACCGACAAGGAGTGAGACGAAAGTCACGCTGCGAAATCGGTAGAGAATAAGAGTTTGAAAATAACCCTTGACTCTCTAAGTGGTGCAGGTATAGTACGCACCCCTAGCGATTGAGATGTGAGTCACAAAACGCTAGCGCTCTTTAACAATTTAAACCTATCAATCTGTGTGGGCACTCGTTGATGAATATCA
>NZ_JBGONU010000032.1:0-56823 GCF_041439295.1 Vibrio sp. 1F253
TAACCGCTGAAAGCATCTAAGCGGGAAGCGAGCCTTGAGATGAGTTTTCCCTGGCACTATAAGTGTCCTAAAGGGTTGTCGTAGACTACGACGTTGATAGGCAGGGTGTGTAAGTGCTGCGAGGCATTGAGCTAACCTGTACTAATTGCCCGTGAGGCTTAACCATACAACACCCAAGGGGTTTTGTGGACTCAAAGAAAGACCAGACCTTGAATGCGTTTGAAGAGACTTTTAAATCAGTTTTCCAGATTATTTTGCCTTTAGTTTTTTTAAAACTGAAAGTAAAAGCAAAATTTGCTTGGCGACCATAGCATTGTGGACCCACCTGATTCCATGCCGAACTCAGAAGTGAAACACAATAGCGCCGATGGTAGTGTGGGGCTTCCCCATGTGAGAGTAGGACATCGCCAGGCTTTAAATTAAATCTTTAGGTTGACCGACCTGGAGATATGGACGCTCACTTAGTGAGTTGACCACTGCGGAGTGGTAGTTCAGTTGGTTAGAATACCGGCCTGTCACGCCGGGGCTCGCGGGTTCGAGTCCCGTCCACTCCGCCACTTATTAGACAAAGCCCTAACAGAAATGTTAGGGCTTTTTCGTATCTAGTGTTTTGGTCTGCGACCAACGAGTCCCGGTGCCTGCAACCCCAGCCGTTCCGCCATTTATTAGAAAGCCTAGTCTTATGACTAGGCTTTCGTCGTTTCAGGGCTGTGAGTTTTTGTCTTCGACTACGATAATATCGCCACAGATTGAGAAGACTCGCTAGGGATAGTGAAGCTTTTTCACTTAAATATCTAAAGTCAGTAGATAACTCTCAAGCTATCCCAAAAATATCACTCTCGACATACACCAATTCCCTAATGACGACTAGTATAAAAACAGTGATCGTTTATTTGGAATTGTTATGAGGTTATTTTGTACATTGGCTCTTATCTTTTGTTCGTTTGTTGTATCAGCAACCTCGTGGGAAAAAGAGAAAAGCCCAACAAGAAATTCAACCTCATCCATAGGTAGTTACGCTAATGGTTGTCTTGACGGGGCGCAAGCTTTGCCAATTAATGGGCAAGGTTATCAGGTGATCCGCCCTCAGAGAGAGCGCTATTATGGCCATGCCGAGGCTATTCAGTTTATTGAAAGGTTAGGTGTCATTACAAGCGAACAACTCAACACTAACTTATTAGTTGGCGATATTTCGCTACCTAGAGGGGGACGTTTCTCATCTGGTCATTCAAGCCACCAGACTGGCTTGGATATTGATATATGGTTAAGGCTCACTGATGAGAGACTTTCCGAAAATGAACTCGCTGTTCCTAAGCCAATAAGCGTTGTCGACCTTACTAATTACAAACTGCGTAAATCAAATTGGACCGATGACCATTTTCAAGTTATTCGCTATGCAGCCAAAGATCAAAAAGTGGTACGTATCTTCGTCCATCCTGTTATTAAACAAACTCTTTGTGACCAAGAAAGCTCCGATGCCAATGAGAGAGCTTGGTTAGGAAAAATCAGGCCTTGGTGGGGGCATCATTCCCACTTCCACGTTCGTTTAAAGTGTCCTGATGACAGCTCAAACTGTATAGCTCAAGCAAGCCCTCCTAAAGGTGATGGCTGTGGAGATGAACTTGCCAGTTGGGCTCCGCAGACCATTCCAGTTCCTCCACCTAAAAAAGTAGCTAAAAGTAAGAAAAAAAAGAAAGTTAAAGTGATGCCGAGTCAGTGTTTGGCCTTGATATCCAATAAGTAATCGCATCTATCGAGGTTAATTACAGTGGTAACCCCACTGGTTTTCTCGACTCTAAAACTGGAGAAATATCACACTTTTGTCTAGAGTTTATAAACACGAGATTAAGAACATCGTTTGATATCAATAAAACCAATAACGATATCAGCAAGGGCGACGATGACGAATTTGACAAGGTTTGGTCAGGGATTGAGTGTTTTTTGGGGTGAAAGATGCGGCTTATACGCAGTATGCGAAATCAGAGTCTGATGCCCGTCGATAGATAATTCAAGGATAAGACTATGACTATGATTTGTGCAAAGGAATTTTCCGAATGGTTAAGACATAGGTTCAATGCTGAAAGCTCGGGTATTTCTATTTCAAGAGCTGATATCAATCAGCTAACTGGCAGACAACGTTTAGACCCTAGCTTCGTAAATGATGTTCACTATGAATTAATGCAGTATGGAATGGCATTTGTGACTGATACCAGTAGAGAAAACTTCTATCTTGTTCCGATAGCTCAATCAATAAACTGGCGTGAACGACTCGAATATCAATTTGAGAAAGAGATGTTCTGCAACATATATCCCATTGAAAAATCGGGTTAAAAAAAAGGTTCAACTTGATGATTAAGTTGAACCTTTTATCTTTTAGGTCAAGCCTTGAATAATGACAAACTTATCTAATAATTCGTCGTCAGTTTCAATATGGTTTGGGTCAGTGATTATGCATTTTGTAATGGGACACACTGACTGACATGTTGGCTTCTCATAGTGACCTTTACACTCAGTACATAAATCAGGATCGATTTCGAAGATACTGTCACCCATAGTGATTGCGCCATTTGGGCATTCTGGGTCACACATATCGCAGTTTATGCACTTGTCAGTTATTAGTAGAGCCATTTATCTTTCCAAAGTAACCGTTATTTACCTGAAGCGTTACGTGTATCTTGTCCTGCGCTCAAGTTACGCATTAACAAACCAAATTCTAGATCAAGATCAGCAGGTACAGGAATAAATACGAAGTGACCGTTACCTTTTGCGTCGTCTACCGCTTCAGATTTACGGTTTTCCATAACTTCTAGTTTGAAAACAATGTTACCTTTCGGTGTCATCATTTCTAGGCTGTCACCAACTAGGAATTTGTTTTTCACTTCTACTTCAGCTAGGTCGCCACGGCGTTTACCTGTGAATTCACCAACAAACTGTTGAGTATCAGAGATAGAATAACCGTATTCGTAGTTTTGGTATGAATCGTGAGTGTGACGACGTAGGAAGCCTTCAGTGTAGCCTCGGTGAGCTAGGCTCTCTAGCGTACCCATTAGACTCTCATCAAATGGCTTACCTGCAACAGCATCGTCGATAGCTTTACGATAAACCTGTGCTGTACGTGCACAGTAGTAGAAAGACTTAGTACGACCTTCGATTTTCAGAGAGTGAACGCCCATCTTAGTTAAACGCTCAACGTGTTGGATTGCGCGAAGATCTTTTGAGTTCATGATGTAAGTACCATGCTCATCTTCAAACGCTGCCATTTTCTCTTCTGGCTTGTGTGACTCAGAAAGCAACACGACTTCGTCTGTTGGCTTGCCAAGGCCTAGAGTGTTGTCTGGGCGTTCGTCTTGAACTTCAATACCTTGAGTTTCTACTTCTTGAATAGCAACACCTGTTGGGTTTGCTTCAACGATCTGACCATTTTCGTCTTCTTTCGCAGCTTCGGTCTTGTATTCCCAACGACAAGCGTTAGTACAAGTACCTTGGTTTGGATCGCGTTTGTTCATGTAGCCAGAAAGTAGGCAACGACCAGAGTAAGCCATGCATAGAGCACCGTGAACAAAGATTTCTAGCTCTGTTTCTGGGCAGTGCTCGCGAATCTCTTCGATTTCTTCAAGAGATAGCTCACGAGATAGGATCACACGCTCAACGCCTTGAGTTGACCAGAACTTAACGGTCGCCCAGTTTACTGCATTTGCTTGAACTGAAAGGTGTATTGGCATTTCAGGGAATGCTTCACGTACCATCATGATAAGACCTGGGTCTGACATGATAAGTGCGTCTGGGCCCATCTCAACAACTGGCTTAAGGTCGCGAATAAATGTTTTTAATTTAGAGTTGTGTGGCTGAATGTTACATACAACATATAACTTTTTGCCTTGAGCATGAGCTTCATCGATACCGATTTGTAGGTTTTCGTGATTGAACTCGTTGTTACGAACACGAAGGCTGTAACGTGGCTGGCCTGCGTATACTGCATCTGCGCCATAGGCGAATGCGTAACGCATGTTTTTAAGGCTTCCTGCCGGTGATAATAGTTCAGGTACAAATGGTTTCTGTGTCGTCATTGCTTCGTTCTCTAATCTGATCTCAAGTCAGGTTGATACCACCAAGTGATATCAAAGGGGCGCAAATTTTACGCTAAAATGAGTTTGGTTGATAGCCCTAAAGATAACAATGGTATTAAGAAGCGAGTTGATAGGTATTGATAAGCGAGAGTAGGAAAGAAAATAAGCTCAGATATCGTCGACACCTGAGCTTCAACTCTGAACAATTAAGCGTTAGGTTGAGTTAACCCGCCTAATGATTCAAATAGGTTTGGTAGGAAAACACTGAACTCACCACAAAGTAGAGAGAAGTCTGCATCAAAACGTGCAGCTTGATCTTCACGAGGAATATCGTCGTTCTCATCTTTTAGTTCATCACTGAATTTTAGACGCTTGATGCTGCCATCTTCAGCAAGAATGAACTCAATGCGATCTTGCCAGTTGATCAGAAGCTTAGTCACAACTTTGTTGGCTTCAATGTGGTTCTTAATCTCATCAGCTTCTAGTTCTTGTTTCTTAACTCGAACAATACCGCCGTCTTCTTGGATTGATTTAAGCTCAGCTTCATCAAGCATAGTGATACCTTTAGGCGTATCACCTGACTTAACCCACTCAGTTAACGTTGTTTCAATTGCTTGCTCTGGAATAGCTGGCACTACTGGCAAGCTACCCATTGTTTTACGTAGTAATGCTAGTACGTCTTCTGCTTTTTTGTAGCTGCTAGCATCAACAACAATAAAGCCTTCTTTAGGCATGATCAGTGCGTAAGTGAAGTTACTGCGGCTGAAAGCGCGAGGAAGAAGATCGATGATGATGTCTTCTTTTAGGCTGTCTTTCTCTTTCTTTTTCAGAGGAGTACCAGACTCCGCTTCAAGCGTTTCTACTTTTGCATTCAATGAATCTTTGATCACAGAAGCTGGAAGCATTTTCTCTTCTTTCTTCGCACAGATGAGAATGCGGTTTTCTGATACGTGCGTCATCATATCGCCGTGTCTACCCATCGCATTTACCCAACCAAACTTCTGTTTGTCTTGGCTACCACAAGGGGTAAAACGGAACTCTTCAAGTTGTTTCTTTAGCTGATCTGCGTTGAAGTCTATATCACGATTAAAGCGATAGACGAGGCAATTCTTAAACCACATAAATATTTCTCATACCTTTATCTGAAGACGCTCATCATAGGAGATTTCGATCCATTTGTCTTATACCTGCAATAAAAATTAAAAGTGAAATGTTTGAGACAGTTATATGAAAATTTGTTTTCAAAGGTCACAAAAGTGTCATAATTAAACCAGATAATGCAATGCGTTGATTAAATACTAAGGCTATTCAATTATGTCGAGAAGGATTCTGGTCGTTGAAGATGAAGCACCTATTCGTGAGATGCTGTGTTTTGTACTTGAACAAAAAGGCTACCAAGCAGTAGAGGCTGAAGATTACGATACAGCGGTAAACAAGCTATGTGAACCTTTCCCAGATCTAGTATTACTAGATTGGATGCTACCTGGTGGTAGCGGGATAAACTTTATCAAGCACATGAAGCGTGAAGAGTTAACTCGCAACATCCCAGTGGTGATGCTGACGGCTCGTGGCGAAGAAGAAGATAAGGTGCGTGGTTTAGAAGTGGGCGCTGATGATTACATCACCAAGCCATTTTCACCAAAAGAGCTCGTTGCTCGCCTGAAAGCGGTTATCCGCCGTGTAACGCCTACTGCACTAGAAGATGTGATTGATGTACAAGGTCTTAAGCTAGACCCTGTATCTCACCGCGTGACAGCAAGCGAAGGCCCAGTTGATATGGGGCCAACCGAGTTCAAAATGCTGCATTTCTTTATGACTCACCAAGAGCGAGTATACAGCCGAGAGCAACTGCTCAATAACGTTTGGGGTACCAACGTTTACGTTGAAGATCGTACGGTTGATGTTCATATTCGACGTTTACGCAAAGCACTTGAATCTGCTGGTCATGACAAATTAATTCAAACGGTTCGCGGCGCAGGCTACCGTTTTTCTACAAAGGCTTAATGTGGCTTCACTGCCCAGTTTATGGAGTCCTGAATGGTTGAGAAGTTAACCTGGAAGAAGCTAGCTTGGGAGCTGGCTTTTTTTTACGCACCTTGGATTATAGTCGGATGGATATTCGGTTATTTACCTTGGTTATTGCTGGCTGCAACAGTATTACAGTTAGCATGGCATCTACACTATCAAATGCGTTTGTCTGCTTGGTTGTGGGATGAAAAGCGGTTAACACCCCCTTCAGGTTCTGGAAACTGGGAGTCTCTGTTTAATGGTATCTATCGTATGCAGCAGAGACAGCGTCGTAAGCGCAAAGAATTGACCAACCTTATCCGCCGTTTCAGAAACGGTGCTGAATCCCTTCCCGATGCCGTTGTGGTGTTTCGCGGTGAAGGCAATATTGTTTGGTGCAACAAGCTTGCTCAGTATTTACTAGGTTTTCGCTGGCCAGACGATTCAGGCCAACCCATCTCTAACTTGATCCGCACGCCGGACTTCATCAAGTACCTTAATAAACAAGATTTCTCAGAGCCGTTAGAGATGCCTTCGCCACTTAATGTGGAGCGCATGCTTGAGCTTCGTATCGTACCGTATACCGAGGGCGAACACCTCATGGTAGTACGTGATGTTACTCAGCTAAAACAGCTAGAAGGCATGCGTCGTAACTTTTTCGCTAACGTTTCTCACGAGCTACGCACTCCAATGACCGTACTTCAGGGCTATCTTGAAATGACGGAAGATCCAGACATGGTCGTTGGACCTATGTGGCCTAAGGCTCATGGTGTTATGACTGAGCAGTTAAATCGTATGAACAGTTTGGTCAATCAGCTTCTTACTCTTTCTAAGATAGAAGCGGCGCCAATGCATGAATTGGATGAAGTGGTTAACGTTCCGGCGATGTTGGAAGTTCTTGAAAAAGAAGCCGCTAGTCTCAGTGGAGAGCGAGAGCACAAGCTGGAATTTGATATTGATAAGAGCTTACGCGTATTAGCTGATGAAGATCAGTTAAGAAGTGCGATATCGAATCTAGTTTACAATGCAGTGAAATACACGCCGCCTGGTGCAACCGTAAAGGTTCGTTGGTATCAAACCAGTCAAGGCGCGTGTTTGGATGTGTCAGACACTGGAGACGGTATCGAACCACAACACTTGCATCGACTTACCGAGCGTTTCTATCGTGTTGATAAAGCACGCTCACGTGATACTGGGGGCAGTGGCCTAGGATTAGCGATTGTGAAACATGCGTTGAGTCACCATGATTCACATTTAGAAATTCAAAGTGAAGTGGGTGTTGGTAGCCGATTCCATTTCACGCTTCCTAGCCGATTGACAGTGTCATGAGTTCTTTAATACGCAGGATGCGTTTCCCCATCAGTTCATTATTAGCATTAGCTTTGGTTACCCCTGTTCATGCCGAACAAGGTGTCGATTCTCTTCCTGATTATTCTAAGGTTCCGGGTATTTCTGGCAGCTTGTTGTCTGTCGGTTCCGATACCTTAGCGGGAATGACTACGTTATGGGTTGAAGAGTTTAAGTCTTACTACCCGAACGTGAATGCTCAAGTTCAGGCTTCTGGTTCATCCACTGCACCTCCTGCATTAACGGAAGGTACTGCTCACCTTGGGCCGATGAGTCGTCCAATGCGCCTACGAGAAGTGGAAGCGTTCGAAAGGGAGCATGGCTATAAGCCGACGGCGCTTCGAGTTGCTATCGATGCGATTGGTCTTTTTGTGCATCGTGATAATCCTATCGAAGGGCTTAATTTTCGCGAAATTGACAGCATATTTTCAGAGACATTGCGCTGTGGCGCGACTAAGCCGCTAAACAATTGGCAAGATTTAGGTATCAACCAGCCGTGGGCAAAACATAGATTCCAACTGTTCGGTCGTAATTCCGTTTCGGGAACCTACGGCTACTTTAAACAAAACGCATTATGTAGTGGCGACTTCAAGAACCGAGTCAATGAACAGCCAGGATCTGCGTCGGTTGTACAGTCGGTCGCTTCATCAATCAGCGGGATAGGGTACTCAGGTATTGGTTATCGAGTGGCTGGTGTTAAGTTAATTCCTATTGCTGAGCATGGTTCTGATTACGTAGAGCCTACTCGAGCGAATATTTTAAGCGGAGATTACCCTCTATCGCGCTTTCTCTATGTATATGTGAATAAACACCCAGATAAACCGCTTTCTCCTGTAGAGAGAGAGTTCCTCACTTTTGTATTCTCGAAGCAAGGGCAAGAACTGGTAGAGAAAGATGGCTATTTAGCGATACCGCCTGAGTTCGCAGAGCAAGAGTTGGCAAAAGTCGGGCTCTGATTGAGGCTAACACAAACTTAGAAAACAAACGTATGAACAGCTTGCTAAGTCGCAGGCTGTTTTTATTTTGACTGGTCGTTATTCTATCTTTAACGACCATCCAGCATTTTGCCAACGTTGTTGTTCTTCTTTGAGTTCATATTCAAGCAGTTGGTTTTGGGCCAACCAATCGCTGTTAGATCCTTTCAATCCCCAGTTATCCTCTTGTTCAATCGTTAGAGTCGTGTCTGGGACTAGTGCTTGATTTCTCTGACGATTGAGTAAGATAGCGAGTCTTAATATGCGAATTAGTAGCGTTATTTGTTGTGGAGAAAATAGAGACAGTTCCGGCAAGTCTTGCCGCTTAATCGCTTTTCTTTGGTGGCGAACCAATGTCGAGATAAGACGTTGTTGCTCAGTATTGAAACCGGGCATTGTCGTGTGCTTAAGCAGATAAGCCGAATGGCGGTGATAGCCTTGGAATGCGATGCTTTGTCCTACCTCATGAAGTAGTGCAGCCCAACCAACTAGATCATACAGTTCATTAGTGACCATAGTCGTTACTTGAGGCTGCACTTGTTTCAGTAATGCAAGGGCGAGTTCTTTGACTTTCTGGCCATGAGCTACGTCAACATGGTATCGAGAGACGAGCGTTTCGGCGGTTCTTGTTCGAACATCAATATCTTTAAATCTATCCTCCATGTCATAAAGAACGCCTTCTCTCAGGGCGCCATCAGAAAAATGTAACTCCTTTGTTCCTAGCGTATCCATAGCTGCTGAAAGAATGATGACGCCAGCAGCAAACACCGGCTTTCTCTCATCACTTAAATCTGAAAGGTCTAAGGTTTTGGATGATGAAAACTCACATAAGTGATTTTTCAAATAGGACAGACGTTGTGGCGTAATGAGACCATCGGTAAACCCTAAGCCAATGAGTACCTCTTTTATTGATTTAGCCGTCCCTGATGAGCCAAAGGCGATTTCCCAAGGGGCCTTTGTGTATTCTTCAATCAATGGTATCAATAGGCGAGTAGCTGCGGTATAGGCATCTGAGAAGTGTTGTGAGGTTAGCTCTCCGTCAGCAAAGAAACGTTGAGTGAAGCTGACGCATCCCATAGGTAAACTGCGCATAATTAGGGGAGTAAAGCCTTGCCCAGAGACGAGCTCCGTACTCCCTCCACCGATATCAATAACCAATTTAGATTCAGAAGCGGTTTGAGTGTGTTCTACACCGTTATAGATTATTCGAGCTTCTTCTTGACCGGAAATGATCTCTATTGGAAAAGGAAACAGTGGTTTGGCTTGCTCTAAGAAGTCTTGAGCGTTTTTGGCTTTTCTTAGGGTATGAGTCGCAACAACTCTGACATCATCAAGTTCAAAATCAGCTAGTCGCTCTGCGAACACCTTGAGGCATTCTAGGCCCCGCTCGATAGCGCTTTCGGATAGGAAGTTACGTTCATCCAATCCATCACCTAATCTCACTTTCTGTTTGTGTCTGCTGACTAATTGCAGGTGTTGTTCGAATACTCGGGCAACCACCATATGAAAGCTGTTCGAACCCAAGTCGATAGCGGCAATACATCGAGAATGTTTGTTATCAATTAGCGGCATGATTTCTTCTCTTGTTTGTACTTCTTGCGAGCAAGTTTCTCCATACGTTTAATATAGTGGTAAGTGGAGAGTTGTGACGTCGGGTAATCGAGTGGGTTTGTTGGAGCTTGTATGTAAGGGTTGCTCATCGATTGCTCTAGCACTCGGGCTTTGTTGCTGTCATCGAAATGAAACTCGGTGATATCGATAATGGTTTGCTTGATCTTTGGATCTAAAATTGGGGCTGCAACTTCGATCCTATGATCGAAGTTTCGTGTCATCCAGTCGGCAGAGGAGATATAGACTTTTGGATTACCAGCGTTACCAAAGATCATCACTCTTGGGTGTTCGAGAAAACGATCGACCACACTAACAATCTCAATCTGCTCACTTATATTGGAGACTCCCGGTACGAGAGAGCACATTCCACGAATGACCATTCTCACTTTTACATTGGCTTGGCTGGCCTGATAGAGCTTCTCAATGATCTCTCGGTCGACCAAATTGTTGAGTTTTAGAGTGATGCTTGCAGGCTTATTCTCCATCGCGTTTTGTATTTCATTATCTATCAATTGATACAGACGTTTTCTTGTATTCTTTGGTGACACAATCAGTTGTTTGAACTGTGATTTTTGATAAGGGTTTTCAATATACTTAAAGACTTGTCTCACCTCTTGGGTCAAATCTTCATTCGCAGTGAGCAGAGAGAAATCGGTATACACGCGCGCTGTTACTTCATGAAAGTTACCGGTGCCAATATGAGCGTAATGCGCCGTATGCTTTCCTTCTTTCCGTTTAATGAGCAGCAGCTTAGAGTGAATTTTCAAACTTGGGATACCATGGATGACTTTGATACCGGCTTCTTGAAGTTTCTTTGTCCACTGAATATTGGCTTGTTCATCAAAGCGAGCTTGAAGCTCAACGACGACAGTTACTTTCTTACCATTGTGCGCCGCATCGATGATCGAGCTAAGGAGCTTTGAACCTTCTGCAACACGGTAAACGTTTATTTTTATGGAAGTTACCTTCGGGTCAAAGGAAGCCTGCCTCACGAGTTCAGTAATGTGATTAAAGGTGTGATAAGGGTAATGCAACAAGATGTCACGAGCTTTGATCGCTTCGAAATAGTTTGGGTAATGACTGAAATGCGCGCACTTAATCGCGGGTAGTGGACGATTAACTAAATCACGTCGATTAAGGCGTGGGAACTCAGAGAAGTGTTTGAAGTTATGGTAGCGACCACCCGCAATGACACTGTCATAGTCAGATAGTTTAAGTCTGACTTGTAAGAAATTGAGCATTTCAGCGGGCATTTCTGACTCATAGATAAGGCGTATCGGTAGTGCCGTCAAACGCTGTTCTAAACCCAACGACATAGATTCTAGTAGAGTATTTTCATTGCTCTCTTGAAGGTCATAATCGGCATCACGAGTCATTTTTATAGCAAAGCAACGCACGGAGTCATACTCAAAGAATCCTTTAAGCAAGTCATCTAAACAAAATCGAACTATATTATCTAATAAGATCAAAGTCGTACGCTGTGAACCCGAAGTGTCTGGTAACTTAACAAATCGAGGGAGAGCTTCAGATGGGATTTCGAGTAAGACATATTGAGAAGATGTCTCTTGCTCAATGTCGATCGCCAAGTAGCTTTGTTCATCTTTGATAATATTGAGTAACTGGCTATCTTCGTTCAAGAGAAACGGAGTTAAATGTGGAAGCACTTTTTTCTTAAAATACTTTTTGATCCACTCACTTTGCTCTTCGCTGATTTGCTGTTCGTTGATCAGAAAAATACGATTGCGCGCCAGTTCCAATAGTAATTCACTATACAATTCATGGAATTGAGCATCGAGCTTACTTGCTTGGCTCTGCATTTGAGTTAGCAGGGTTTTCTGCGAGTTGGCAGGTAATTGAGGATCTTGAAGTAAGATCTTTCGTTTCACATCAGCAAATCGGACTTTGTAAAACTCATCGAGGTTTTTCGAGTAAATACCTAAAAAACGAACTCTTTCGATTAAGGGAACTGACTTGTCGGCCGCTTCTTGGAGTACTCTTTCGTTGAAGGATAACCAGCTAAGTTCTTTTGTGGCATAGTCTTTTTCCATCGAGATGATAATCCTTGAGTGCTGGCTATAGAGCTAATTACTTTAATTTAGAATGACAAAATTCACAAAATCTATGATCTTACTTTAAGAAATATGGTCAACAAACTTGTTATTAGTTTCAGTTGTTTAACGTAACTTGTAATATAATTGTCATCTAACGTACATATTATGTCAGTAGCTAAAAAAAGGTAGATAAACAGATGGCTTCAGCCCAATTTTCATTGAAAGAGCGCGACAAAAAAAGATGGTTGAAAGATCGTCTCGTCCGTTTTTCGGTGACATGTGGCGCGGTCAGTGTTCTAGCTGCTCTGGTGCTGATCTTTGTTTACTTGGCGATGGTCATTTTACCGGTATTTTCTGATACTGGTTTAGAGACAGACCAAGCCGTGAAGACCGTAGCCATAGAAAAGCCTATCGCCTTATCCGTGGATGAATACGGTCAGCATGCGTTTACTATCGAAAAATCCGGTTTGGTTCAGTTTTGGGATTTAGAGTCTCAAAATACACATTCTTACTTTGAGCGTAATGTTTTAGCTAACCCCATCGCTTTTTCTCGAAATACCCCATCTGAAAACTGGTTTGCCTTTGCTGATAGCGCAAGCAACCTTACTTTTTTCTACCCTGAGTATAGTGCGCCTGTGCTGCAAAAGGGCAGTGAAGCCGATCCTAAAATTGAGCAAATCGATCTCCCTGAACCATTTTTAAATGATGAATCGTCAAATGGGACGACAATCGAAAAATTCGCGTTCTCTAAGAATGGGCGTGGTATCACGGTTGCCGCTCAGCTAAGTGACCAACGAGTCTTAGTAAAGTGGTACCAAAATGACGTTACGGGTCAGTATGTTTTTCAGAAGAGCCAGTGGCTATCGGATAAGTTGGGCTTGCAGCAACAGTTGTTAGTCACACCTGATGGCCAAACCTTATATCTCCGAGCTCAATCGGATTTAGTGGTTTTGAAGCTATCAGATAGCGGCTTCAATGTTCGTGAAGTGGTTGATCTTAGCTTGAATGATGCGAAGCATTCGGTGAAAAGTATCGATTTACTGTCTGGAGCTTATTCACTGTTGGCTACGCATGAGGACGGACAGGTTTCTCAGTGGTTCGATGTACTCAAAGATGAAAAGCGTAGCCTGACCCATATTCGCGACTTCCAACTCGCCGAAGAGGTTCAGTTTATTCTGCCAGATACTTATAGAAAGGGTTTTTATAGTTTCTATCAGAATGGCACATTACAAAGCCACTATACGACCAGTGAAAAGCTGTCGCTGTTTGAGCGCGCATTTGATAAGTCACCACAATTAGCGGCTATGTCTGCTAACGAACTGCATTTGGCGACGCTGATTGATGGCACCATCAGCGTGGCTAAAGTTGATAACGAATATCCGCAAATATCATTCTCATCGCTTTGGCAAAAAGTCTGGTACGAAAGCTATCCTGAGCCACAATACGTTTGGCAATCAACGTCGGCGAACGATGACTTTGAAGAAAAATTCAGTTTAGTCCCTATCACATTCGGTACTATCAAAGCCGCTTTGTTTGCGATGATGTTTGCCGTGCCGGTTGCTGTGCTCGGAGCCATTTACACCGCATACTTCATGTCTCCACGAATGCGAAGAGTCGTGAAGCCGTCGATAGAACTGATGGAAGCTCTTCCGACCGTTATCATCGGATTCTTGGCTGGGCTTTGGTTTGCTCCCATTGTTGAAACGCATTTAACGGCCGTCTTCTCGTTAATGGTGCTATTACCACTGAGCACGCTACTGACTGGGCTTGTTTGGTTCTGTTTGCCAAAAATGGTGACGAGCCGTTTTACTAATGGTTGGCATGCTCTGATATTGATCCCGGTATTGGTGATTACTGTGATGGCAGTCTTTGCTGGTGAAAATGGTATGGAAGCCTTGTTGTTTGGTGGTGATATTCGTACTTTCTTAGCTAACTATGGCATCGACTTTGACCAACGTAATGCGTTGGTGGTTGGCTTCGCTATGGGCTTCGCTGTGATCCCGACAATTTTCACGATTGCAGAAGACGCTATTTTCTCTGTGCCAAAACATTTATCCGATGGCTCACTGGCTTTGGGAGCGACGGCGTGGCAGACCCTTATTTATGTGGTGTTATTGACGGCTAGCCCTGGTATCTTTTCTGCAATCATGATGGGGCTAGGACGAGCGGTTGGCGAGACTATGATTGTCTTGATGGCGACAGGTAACACCCCAATTCTTGACTGGAATATTTTGGAAGGGATGAGGACATTATCGGCAACGATTGCTGTTGAATTACCAGAATCTGAGGTGGGCGGTTCTCATTTCCGCTTGTTGTTCTTAGCGGCACTCTTACTGTTTATTTTTACATTCGCGGTGAACTCTGTCGCAGAGTGGGTTAGACAAAGACTGAGAGATAAATATCGTGCGCTTTAGTTTTAAAGCTCTACCTCAATGTGTCTCAATGGCTGTTAGCTGTTTGACTAGTGTATCTCACGAACTTGGCTCTTCCTTGGGTTCAGCACGTCAGAGCAAGGTCGTTCATAATGAATAAACTGAAGTCATTATTGTCTTGGATTAAATCAGGCTCTCCGTGGATATGGCTAACGGGTGGGGCGGTGAGCATCAGTATGCTTTCGGTTCTTGGCCTAATGCTGTTGATTGGCTGGAAGGGCTTGACTTATTTTTGGCCTGCTCCTTTGTACCAATGGCAAGTGGATTCTAAAGATGCATCGTTAGTTGTCGGCCTCGACGAAACGGTAGTAAAGCAAGATGTATTGATTGGCCAGTTATATGAACGAAAATACATCCCGATAGAGCAAGTCCCACAAGTACACGACCTCTTGTCGACTCAAAACCTGTCGACTGGGCTAATTCAGCGCTTAAGTATCAAAGTTGCCAACAGGGAGATTTATCCAGCGGACTTTGTTTCCATTTTGGATGTGAACTTACGTGAACCAACCACCCCACCTGACTGGGCTGTGATTGAGCGAAGTCGAGGTGGTTATTTCTTTGGTAAACCAGTGGGTTTTATAACCGCTTCTGGCACCTTTGATTCGAACATAGACCAAAAGCTCGAGCAAGGCTTGGCGTTCGCTGATACGTTACGTAAAGAAACGTCGCGTGTAGTGAACCAAGAAATCCGCAATATCAGCTGGCAATTGGAAAATTTGCGCTTAGAAAAACGTAAGCTTGAACTCAATGAGTCAGTGAGCGATGAATACCTTAAAACCTATACTCAAACTAAACTGGAATTAAATCGCCAGTTGGCTGAAGCCGAAGTAAAGCTTGAGCATCTTAGAACACAGCTCAATGTCGAAAGCTTGTTGGTAGAAGATATGACAGGAGAGCAGGTTGAAATTTCGCTCAGTCATATTTTGGATTATTGGTACCCGAATAATATGTCTTATCTTGAAAAGGTTGGACATTGGGGAAAACAAGTTTGGAAGTTCTTGTCGGAGAACCCACGAGACTCAAACTCTGAAGGCGGTGTGTTTCCTGCGATTTTTGGCACGGTACTGTTGGTTATTCTTATGTCGATTGTAGTGATGCCTCTTGGTGTGGTTGCTGCGATATATCTTCATGAATATGCAAAAAACAACGCATTAACACGTTTGATTCGTATTGCCGTAATTAACTTAGCTGGTGTACCGTCGATTGTGTATGGTGTATTCGGCTTAGGATTCTTTGTGTATACCATAGGTGGCTCAATCGATTCTTTGTTTTACGCAGAACGATTACCCGCTCCGACATTTGGTACGCCGGGCCTATTATGGTCCGCACTGACCTTAGCGGTATTAACATTACCCGTTGTTATTGTAACAACGGAAGAGGGCTTAACGCGCATCCCTAGCTCCGTGAGGCACGGTTCATTAGCGCTTGGTGCTACTCAATTCGAGACGCTTTGGCGCATTGTTTTACCGATGGCAAGCCCTGCGATTATCACGGGTTTGATTTTGGCAATCGCGAGAGCTGCGGGGGAGGTTGCCCCATTAATGCTGGTGGGTGTGGTGAAACTCGCATCAAGCTTGCCTGTGGATGGTCAGTTCCCATACCTGCATTTAGACAGAAAGTTCATGCATTTAGGTTTTCATATCTATGATGTTGGGTTTCAAACCTCTAATATCGAAGCGGCACGACCTTTAGTGTATGCGACTTCATTTTTACTGGTTACTGTGATTGTTGGATTGAATTTAACGGCCATCAATATCCGTAATAACTTGCGTGAAAAATACCGAACCTTAGGACAAGATTAGATGTTCTCGATTAATGAAACCTTGGGTTACCAAGCACCACTTGATGTTCACAATTTGAAGGATGAGCAAATTGCTATCTCGATTGAAGGGCTGAATCTTTATTATAAAGAGAGCCAAGCACTTGATGATATTTCAATGCAAATCCCAAAGGGACAGGTGACCGCGTTTATTGGCCCATCAGGGTGTGGTAAGTCGACTCTACTGCGCTGCATTAATCGCATGAACGATCTTGTTGAAGGTTGTAAGGTTTCCGGAAAAGTGAAGCTTCATGGCAAGAACGTCTATCACCCTAAGGTGGATGTCGCGACCTTACGACGCCGAGTCGGCATGGTGTTTCAACGTCCGAACCCTTTTCCTAAATCTATCTATGAGAATGTGGTTTATGGATTGAGGCTGCAAGGCGTGAGCAACAGCCGAGATCTTGATGATGCAGTTGAGCGCTCTCTGCGCGCCGCGGCGTTGTGGGATGAAGTCAAAGATCGTTTGCATGAGAACGCCTTTGGGTTATCGGGTGGTCAACAGCAGCGTTTAGTCATCGCTCGTGCGGTTGCCATCGAACCTGAAGTGCTGTTATTGGATGAGCCAACATCGGCACTCGATCCGATTTCGACATTGACGATTGAAGAGTTGATCAACGAACTTAAAACCCAATACACCGTTGTTATTGTTACTCATAACATGCAGCAGGCAGCTCGCGTGAGTGACCACACCGCTTTTATCCATATGGGTAAGTTGATCGAGTACTCAGATACTGATTCTATATTTACTTCGCCATTGAAAAATCAAACGGAAGACTACATTACAGGTAGGTACGGCTAACGTTTAAGTTCGCGCCATCTAGAGCTAAGTCACTCTAAAATAAACGGCTTTATTCATTTCTTTTAAGGAGCTGACATGCATTTTGGTCGCCACATCTCAGGACAGTTTAATGTCGAATTAGAATCTATCCGTACACACGTATTAACTATGGGTGGGTTGGTAGAGCAGCAGTTGTCATTTGCGATGCAAGCGCTTCATAAAGATGATGTTGAATTGGCCAAAAAAGTGATTCGTGATGACCATAAAGTGAATGCGATGGAAGTTTCAATCGATGAAGCATGTACTCGTATTATCGCGAAGCGTCAGCCGACTGCCAAAGATCTGCGTTTGATTATGGCGATCATCAAAACCATTACTGATCTAGAACGTATTGGCGATGTGGCTTCTAAAATCGCACAGGGTGCGATTGAGATCCCTTCAACGAAAGAGCAAAAGTTTCACGTCTCGTTAGAGCCATTGTGTCGTCAGGCTATTACTATGCTGCATCAAGTATTAGATGCGTTTGCTCGTATGGATGTAGACGCGGCGGCAGAAGTACATAAACTTGATGATAAGCTGGATGCGGAATATGAAGCTGTGATTCGTCAGTTGATGACGTACATGATGGAGGATCCTAAGAACATCCCCAATATCCTGCAAGTGATGTGGTCAGCTCGTGCGATTGAGCGAGTGGGAGATCGTTGCCAAAATATCTGTGAATACATTATTTACTTTGTGAAGGGTAAAGATGTACGCCACCTTGGTGATCAAAGCCTAGATGACGCACTGAAGTAGGTATTAACTTTAGAATCGAATAATTGCACCAAGGTTAAGGTTGATTGTTGTGTCGTAAGGCACGAAGGTCTTATTGTGATCAAAAATATTCATATCAACACCAGCTCGTAGCCCAAGCACTGGTGTTGCTTGGTAAACATAGGCTCCACCAAGACTTAATCCATGTGCTGTCTTCTCTTCAATTTCGCCGTTACGCGTTTTTGCCCCGTCATAACTCGCTACGCCAATCTCCGCCTGAAAGCCGTGGTTCTGGTTTCTTCCAAACATATTTTGAATACCAACGCGGTACGCATCGACATTTTCATCGTATCGGTCGCTGTCATACCAAAGGTGAGAATAGCTCAGATAAACCGCACCTAGATTCGCCACATCAGTAATACCTGCTTGCATTCCAAAGCCATGATAAGAACCAATCTTTAGTTCAGGAGATAAGTGAAGACCATTTGAAAGTGCAGAGGTTGAGAATAAAGCTGAAGCTAAAAGAAGTGTTTTAAATTTCATGGTACCACCGAAGTAATTTTGCGCCCTCCTTAGCATTAGGTCGATCCATGCGTGAATCCAGTGAAATCACTGGCTAACGGTGATCATTATATGGGCTTTGAAAGAGCAGGCTAATTCGCATTGGTTATCTCTGTGATAATGCCTGCTTATCAGCAGGGGTGATCATTACACGTGATCTTTGGGGCTTACGTAGCCTTACAAAACGAGCTTGATAGAAGTGTCTAAACATAAGCTGATGCTCTGTAATGTATTTGTTTAAGGCACATGAGAAAAATAACGATAGTATCGATATAGCTCATTGATGCTCGCTATATTCTTACTTATCTTTAATTTATTCTTCTACTGAATTTTTCCCTTACATTTATTTTTAGGTAGATATCAGTATGAAGAAGTTTCTTTTCGTTGTGACTCCTCTTTTCGTGTTAACTGCGTGCGGCAGCGTTGCCATCATGGACAAATCAGATGCGGTTAATCAGCAGCCAGAACTCATGGTTAAAACTGATGGTGATTTTTGGGGGTTAGGACAAGAAGGGACGTTTGATATTGCAGGTATGTACCAAGGTAAATATAGCCGAGATTCATCAGGTTCAACATGGTTTGAGACTGTTTCATTCAAAGAGGGTGAGCTGGCTGCTGAAATCACTAGAGTCGATAATGGCCAAGTGTGGAACTTAGTCTGTTCTGGCGGTGGCACTTCAGTTAACTACATGGGTGTTGATTTTGGTGGCAATAAACCTTACCGCTGTTCTGTATCTCAAAGCAATGAGAATATAGGAGAGTTCGTTTTAGAGCCTCAATCTGGGATGATCAGTGTTAGCTTAGAAAAGAAAGAAGCTGGCTACATCCGAGTTGGGGCGAATAAATATGACGTAGAAACTGTCCATTCAAGTAAAGACCTTTTAATGTCGGTAGAAAAACCACTAGGGTATAGCTTTAAACACGCTTTTAAAGAAATAGCGGCTGCACAGACAAATGGAATGATAACGCTACAGATGTTACCTGAACTTAATGACGCTGAAAAAGACACATTAGTTATCGGTACTATTGCTAGCGCACTGAGTTGGCGTCCGGAAGAGTAAAATACAATATATAACTTTTAATCGAACTTACTTTTGTACTTGTTCTGATAAAACTTGCTCTATGAGTTTTGAAAGCCAATTTGTTAAAGGTGAGTTTCGATTTTTAATGTGTATATAACTATAGACCGGAGTTTTCAGCGTTTTTCCGTCGACTGAGACATCTATCCCGCGTAATGTCGGATAGTTTTCTACTGGGAAAAGGTTGGAATGGGGCATGTACATATCAGTATGTTGAATGACATCGATTATAGCCATGACCAATTCGCTGCGAAAACCGATACGATGCTCGATGGAAAGGTCGGTTAGAATCTGAGACGCTAAGCTAAAATTGTCATTCCAACCTGGTGTTACTAAAGATGCGATTTCGTACCCTGCCATGTCATTTGGAGTCACGGTGTCTTGCTTTAAAGGGTGATCTTTCCTAACAAATATACGTCCTGTTAATTCAATGAGCTGCCTTGTATAGACTTCTTTACTTGTCTTTTCCCCTAAATAGCTTACTCCCATCAAAACCTCATCTTTTTGTATATCTGAGACAGACGAGTTTGACCATGGAACAAGCTTTAGTTTAGCGTTTGGTGCTTGCGCTTTTATATCTTTAAAAAGTGAGCCAGACAGACAAGAAAGCACCACTGGAGATAGGGCTATTTTCAACGTGTAATCGATCTCTTTCGGATCAAAAGTGTTTGATGTATTAACCGCGATAGATAGACCGTCCATGAACGGCTTGATTTGATTAGTGAGCTGCTCTGAAAATGCCGTAGGTTGTAAGCCTCCATGAACCTTTACGAAAAGGTCATCGTTGAAGTGGTGTCTTAGCTTTTGTAGGGCTTGGCTAACCGCTGGCTGAGAAACGAATAAACGTTCCGCAGCCTTTCTGGTGTTTTTTTCTTGATAAACAATAAGAAATGTTCGTAACAGGTTTAAATCAAGAGAGCTGAATAAGTCTTTAGCCATATCTGTCCATGAAAATTTTCTGTGCTATTAACTCTAATATACGCCAGTCCGCTAGATTCGTCAGCGTGGTTCTCTGGATTTGTGTTAGTGACGATTACCCTAAGCGGTGAGGGCAGCTCTCACATTGGATATCTTATTCGCATCAGTTACTGGTATCTGATAATCATCAACATCATTACTGCCCATTTGAGCGCTTGAATTGCTTTCCATTAGGCTGGGTCTTGTTGATTTTCCTGAAAGGTGAAGTGCAGGTACTTGGGTGGAGCTTTGAATCATTTTGGCATTCGTTGCGTTGACGCCTGCACCAGCCATTATATCGATTCTGCCATCGGCTTGTTTGACCATATCTGCGAGCACATTGATGCCTTGCTCTGCATTAATAGCAAGCCCTGACGTCAGGATTCTTTCACATCCAAGCTCAATAATCTGCTCTAACGGTACTTTATAATCCTGAAGTTGGTCGATTGCACGGTGGAAGGTGATTGCTAGTTTGAGTTGGTGAGCCTTGCTTGAGAGAATTTGCATTGCAGACATATCAATCTCACCATCAGGTGGTAGTACACCCAGAACGACGCCATTCAACCCTGCTCTCGCACAAGCTTCAATATCTTCCAGCATACAGAGTATATCGTCATAATCGAATATGAAGTCACCTTGTCTCGGTCGTATCATGGCATAAACTGGTACGGACGAAATTTTTGCCGCTTGCTTCATCATTCCGAAGCTTGGAGTTAACCCGCCAAGTGCTAATGAAGAGCAAAGCTCAATTCGATTCGCGCCACCAGATAGTGCGTTATATAGAGATTCTAAGTTATCGATACAGACTTCAATTTCGGTGTTCATCGTATTTATCCGTTCAAAAAGATACGGACGAAATCATAACAACCTAGATACGGATATGAATAGGTGGTAGCAGAGGAAAATAGGGGTAAAGTTTGTTCTTGTAACTGCCTCTATTAAATGTTGCAGAGACGGTTTAGGTAGAGAATTGTCGTCGGAGAGAGATGAAAAAAGCCCGAAGCGTTAACTTCGGGCTTTTAATAGGACTTTACTTCTTAACTGATTGGCGGTGCGCTTTGCGCTATTAGCTTATGCTTTATTTCTCTTTATAGAGAGTCTTCCAACCATTAACCCGCGTTGAGTTCGGGCTTAAGAGGTAATTACTTGCTTAGGTCGTCAGCGTGCTCAGATAGGAATGCAGCAACACCTTGTGGAGATGCGTCCATACCTGATTTACCTTCTTCCCATTGTGCAGGACATACTTCACCGTTCTTCTCGTGGAAGTTTAGTGCGTCTACCATGCGTAGCATTTCGTCGATGTTACGACCTAGTGGAAGATCGTTAACTACTTGGTGACGTACAAGGCCGTCTGCGTCGATTAGGAAAGAACCACGGAAAGCAACGCCTGCTTCTGGGTGCTCAACATCGTATGCTTTGCAGATTTCGTGCTTAACGTCAGCAATTAGAGGGTATTTAACTTGACCGATACCGCCATCAGCGATAGCAGTGTTACGCCATGCGTTGTGAGAGAATTGAGAATCGATAGAAACACCGATTACTTCAACGCCTTTAGCTTGGAAATCTTCTAGACGGTTGTCGAAAGCGATTAGCTCTGAAGGACAAACGAAAGTGAAGTCTAGTGGGTAGAAGAAAACTACCGCTTTCTTACCTTTAGTGAATTCTGCGAAGTTGAAGTTATCAACGATCTCACCGTTACCTAGAACAGCTGCTGCAGTAAAGTCAGGGGCTTGACGACCTACTAGTACCATTTGGAATCTCCTAAAAAATTAGTTGGCCCAACACATCTTTGTTTGGGCTCCGTTTCTACGGGACAAACTATAGTACAATCGGTACTATAGAAAAAAGCGAATTAAATAGATTAAGTTAATCGAAAAAAGCGATAAGCTTATTCTTTGTCCGTTCCTTAGGTCAAATGACCTTCACTTAAGTTATCCTACTCATATTACAAAGTAATTTTATGAATAAATGGCCAAGTCTTAAGCAACTTCACTATCTTGTTACTCTTCACGAAACTCGCCACTTTAGCGACGCTGCGGATCGCTGCTTCGTGAGTCAATCGACACTAAGTAAAGGCATTCAAAACCTGGAAGAACTCATTGGTTGTCCTCTCTATGAGAAGAAAGATAAAAAGAGCCCATTGGTTTTCACTCAAGCGGGTGAGCTGGTGGTTAAGCATGGTCGAGAGTTATTGGCGAAAGGGCAAGACTTGGTTGAGCTCGGAAATCTATGTAATGGAGACGCGATGCAAGGGCAGTTGCGAGTAGGGTGTATTCCAACTATTGCTCCATTCCTATTGTGCGATTTGGTACAAGAAGCGAACCAACGTTTTCCACAGTTGAACTTGTTGTTACGGGAAGACACGACCACTAACCTATTGGCTGCGTTGCGTCATGGTGAGTTGGATGTACTGATTCTGGCTTTGCCTGTCGATATCGACAACATGGAGAGCAAAGTTGTTGGGCAAGACCCTTTTAGAATGGTAATCAGCCGCAATCAAGCCGATGGTATTCGTGTTCCGATTAAATATGATGACCTGCCAGACGAATCTGTATTCTTGTTGGAGAACGAGCACTGCTTAACCGAGCACGCGGTATCAGCTTGTAAGCTAACCGACAAAGAGAAGATAAACCCGTTCACCGCCACAAGCCTACATACGTTGGTACAAATGGTGGCAAATGGTTTAGGAACCACCTTTATTCCACAAATGGCGATCGATCATGGTTTGTTGCAAAATCAGAATTTAGTGGTGATTGACCCTCCCGGTCAACAAGCTTATCGCGATATAGGCCTTGTATGGCGACCAAGCTCGTCACGTCTTGAAACCTTTCATCAGTTAGCTGATGTAGTCTCAGAATTGCTTTAAAAAACTAGAAAGTAAAATTCAAAAGAAAAAGAGCAGCTATTTGGCTGCTCTTTTTGTTTGTTTATTTGAGAAGAAAAACAAACAAATAGTGGCGTTAGAAGCTTATTTATCTATTTTACTATAACGTTAGATTTTGAAAAAACTCAGCAAGTCTTTTTGCTTAACAGCTAATGAAGAGAGTTCTTCACTTGCCTGTTTGCTCTGCTCAATTCCTGAAACATTTTGATGAACAATATCAAAGGTCAGAGAAACATTTTGTGAAATATCTTGTGTTACGCCAGATTGCTCTTCAGACGCTGTGGCTACTTGTGTGTTCATATCAGATATTAGTTGTACTGAGTCAGTGATAGAAGCGAATGCAGCACGAAGCTGTTCGCTATACTGTCTAGATTCTTCTGCTAACGAAAGATTGGATTGCATAAATTGGTTCGCATCTTTCGCTTGAGCCTGAAGGCGAGATATTATTTCTTGAATATCGACCGTTGATTGTTGTGTTTTAGCGGCAAGAGAACGAACTTCATCTGCAACTACCGCAAAGCCTCGGCCTTGCTCTCCCGCTCGAGCGGCTTCAATGGCTGCATTTAACGCAAGTAAGTTAGTTTGCTCAGAAATTGAATTGATCACTTCAATCACACTACCGATCTCTACCGAGTACTCTTGCAATTGATTAACGATGTTTGATGTTTCTTCGATCGAGTCTTCAACTTTTCGTGATATATCATCTGATGCATCGAGTGAAACACTGCCATCTTTGACATTTGTCGTTGCCCCAGTTGCAGCGCTCTCTGCGCTAGCTGCATTCTGGCTAACCTCACTCGCGGTACTAGAAAGTTCATTGATAGCAGTTGCGATTTGCTCCATTTGACTCAGTTCTTGCTGAGCATTTCCTTCTGTTTGGCTCATCACTGCGGTTAGCTCAACGGAGGCTGCTGAAACATTATCTGAAATTTGGTGGAAACCATCGATGATTCGACGTAGTTCCTGGCGCATTTCTAAAATGTTTGCGTATATACCGGTTTCTTTACCCGTAATTGGAATCTGCTTTGAAAGATCACCAGCGGCGACTTCGGCAACAATTGCTTGGATGTCACTTGGCTCTCCTCCAACGACTTTCCATACACTGCGGTAAATCGAAACGGCAATGCTAAGAGAAGCGGCGACAACGAGAATTGAAAGAACGCCAAGCACAAATTGCGCGTTAGAGAATCGCTCGACCATATTAGGCCCGACAGAGTCTTGCTCTGACTTTGTTGATAGCTTTATCTCTTCAATTGTTTTTGCTGCATTAACACCAGCAAGATCAAGAGTCCCTGAAATGATGCCATTTCGCGTGTTTATAGTGTCAACGATCTTTGAAAATGTGTTGCGGTAAATTTTGAAGGCACTAGTGAAATCGTTTAAGTAGTTGATTTGTTCCATCGACATGAGTTGAGATTCGATTGTTTCTGCAAGTAGTGCGGCAGAGGCAAACTCTTTTTCAGCACGCTGAGCATCTTCTGTTTTATTGCTCGTCAGAAATTTAGAAGCGTACAATCTTGATAGCAATACATGCTGCTGAAGCTGTCCTGAACTGACAGCAACTTCTAAATCTTCTTCAGCTGAAGCCTGGGTCATTAGGTTAGTCACTGCCTCACGCATATTGACCCCTGATGGGTCTAAGGCCTCTTGAACTAGGTTGTTTCGAGTATTAACAAGTTGAACAACCTTGTTAAAGCCTTGGCTATATTGATCAAGCTGCTTCTTTATCGTTAGGAATTCATTTTTGTGTAGATCGTCAAGATGAGAGTCTAATATTTCATCTATCAATTGATTTGATGCGGTGATACGTCTATTCAGTTCAGAAGCATGTGACGGAATAGGGTTCTTAATATATTTAAGTGCAGATAAACGAGCTTCCAGAATATTGGCTTGGATTCGACCTGTTGAGACACTTGTTATTGCAAGAGAGCGGTAGGTGTTAAACCCATCACTCGATTGATAAAAGCGTAATGAAGCAACGACTGAAATAACCAAAATTAGCGCGAGAATCACGCCAAAACCTAAGGACAGCAATTTCTTTAAACTCATAAATATCATTCCTAGTAAGGCAGCTTGTTTTTATTCTTAACAAATTCTTACATGATTCTAACGATAAATATATCAATAAATAGTATGTATCCACTATATTTTTATGTCTAAGAGTGATGGATAAATAGGTTGTTGATATTATTGGGTTTTGTAACTTGCCTCTCGGCTTTTCATAAAAATAGATGAGATTTTAGACGTGTCAGAATTTAGATATGTTAAGAGCCTCAGGTTCAAAGGCTCTAAGGATTATCGTGAGTAATACAAACGGACTAACTTTCGACCTCTTCCGGTTCCGCTTCTTCTTGTAGCTCTAGCAGGTTAATGGCTATCGTGACAAAATCGCTGTCTGTAATGATGCCCACGAGTTCGTGGTTTTCTACGACAGGTAAACAGCCCACTTTATGTTTTTGCATATAGATAGCCGACTCTTTTAATCCTGCACGCGGCTCTACCGACATAACACTTTTGTGCATGATGTCGTTAAGGGGCGTGGCAAGAGTAAAAGACTGAGCTTGTGGGATGTTTTGTAGGCTGGATTCTTGAGCGGCTAGAACGTCTCGTTGTGTGACGACACCTAGTAGTTGCCTGTCGGAATCGACGACCGGAATATGGCGGATATCAAGCGCTTCCATCATGTGCTTAGCGTCGGCCAGTGAGTGTGAGCGCAATAGGGTATGAGGGTTGCGAGTCATCATATCTTCAACCTTGATCATACGGACCTCCTTCTTTTTTATTTGTTGCTATTACTATAGTTTTTTATCCAAAAAATAACTGAGATCTAACGCATTTTTGGGTGAGTTTCATGCAACTAATTTTGTTTTTTTATGAGGGGGAATGGTCGTATTATTTTACGACTCTTTACAATAATCCAATGCTGTAAACCTTGCTATTGCGGCTCGTGTGCCTATACTAGCCCACTGCGAAATTTTTAGTCATGTTTACGATGTGTTTCTGGTAACGATTTACTTACCGAAACGATTGTTCGGCAACTTCGACTTATTATTCGTCAACGGCATAAATATCATCAACTAAGACAAGACTCGACACATGCAAGTTTCAGATTTTCACTTTGACCTACCAGATGAACTCATTGCTCGCTACCCTCAAGAGGAGCGCACAGCAAGCCGCCTACTTAAATTAGATGGCAACAATGGCAACCTAGCTGATGGTTCGTTTAAGGACGTTTTAGACTTGGTTGAGCCAGGCGATCTTGTTGTTTTTAATAACACTCGCGTGATTCCTGCTCGTGTATTCGGTCGCAAGGCATCAGGCGGTAAGCTTGAAGTGTTGGTTGAACGTATGCTGGATGAGAAAAGCATTCTTGCGCATGTTCGTTGTTCTAAATCACCGAAACCGGGTACCAAATTGTTCCTTGGTGAGAACGATGAGTATGAAGCTGAAATGGTGGCACGTCATGATGCGCTATTTGAAATCCATTTCACATCCGATCAAAGCGTTTTAGAGATTCTTAACAGTGTTGGTCACATGCCACTGCCTCCTTACATCGATCGTCCAGATGAAGACGCCGATAAAGAGCGCTACCAAACTGTCTATAATGAAAAGCCGGGTGCGGTTGCTGCGCCAACAGCAGGCCTTCACTTTGATGACAAGCTAATGGCTGACATGAAAGAAAAAGGTGTTGAGTTTGCTTACGTGACACTTCACGTTGGTGCTGGTACGTTCCAGCCAGTAAAAGTCGATAATATCAATGACCACCACATGCATGCTGAGTACGTTGAAGTACCGCAAGAAGTGGTAGATGCCGTTGCAGCTGCAAAAGCTCGCGGCGGACGCATCATTGCCGTTGGTACAACCTCTGTGCGTTCACTAGAAAGTGCGGCTCAAGATGCAGTGAAAAATGGCACTGAGTTAGTTCCTTTCTTTGGTGACACAGAAATCTTCATCTTCCCTGGTTATGAATATCAGCTGGTGGATTGCTTGATTACCAACTTCCACTTACCAGAATCAACGCTGATTATGCTGGTGAGTGCATTTGCTGGCTACGACAATGTGATGGGCGCATACGATCACGCAGTGAAGAACGAATACCGTTTCTTCAGCTACGGTGATGCGATGTTCATCAATAAGAAAACGAGCTAATTTTAGCTGGTTATAAACGATATAAGCAGAATTTACGGGTGCTAGCAGTAAGCTAGGAGTCGGGCAGGGTGTCTGTCTAATCTCTCGCAAGGAATACGCGACCGCTCCTCATAGAACCCACTAGACTGAACTTTTGTTTGGCCTAAGGTTCTGAATTAACAGTCAGATTGTTTCTCTGGCATATTGGAGGCTTCGTGAAATTAAAATACGAACTTAAAAAAACTAATAGCGGCGCACGTCGTGGTCAACTTCAGTTTGAACGCGGTACCGTTGAAACCCCAGCATTCATGCCTGTAGGTACTTACGGTACGGTTAAAGGCATGACACCTGAAGAAGTAAAAGACACAGGTGCTGAAATCCTATTAGGTAATACATTCCACCTATGGCTACGTCCTGGTCAAGAAATCATGAAACTGCACGGTGATTTGCACGATTTCATGAACTGGAAAGGTCCTATCTTGACTGATTCAGGTGGCTTCCAAGTATTCAGCCTAGGCGCAACGCGTAAAATCACTGAAGAAGGTGTTCATTTCCGTAACCCTGTAAACGGTGACAAGATCTTCATGGACGCTGAGAAGTCGATGGAAATCCAAAAGGATCTAGGCTCAGACATTGTAATGATCTTTGACGAATGTACGCCTTACCCTGCGACGCATAAAGAAGCTAAAGACTCGATGGAGATGTCTCTTCGTTGGGCTCAGCGTTCACGCGATCACTTTGATAAGCAAGAAAACCCGAACTCATTGTTCGGTATTGTACAAGGTGGCGTATACGAAGACCTTCGTGATGTATCCGTTAAAGGCCTAACAGAAATTGGCTTTGACGGTTATGCAGTAGGTGGTCTAGCAGTAGGTGAACCAAAAGAAGATATGCACCGTATTCTTGAGCACACATGTCCTCAACTGCCTGAAGATAAGCCTCGTTACCTAATGGGTGTAGGCAAACCTGAAGACTTGGTTGAAGGTGTTCGTCGCGGTATCGATATGTTTGACTGTGTTATGCCAACGCGAAATGCACGTAATGGTCACCTGTTTGTAACGGAAGGTGTGATCAAGATCCGTAATGCGAAGCATAAAACCGATACAACACCACTAGATTCAGATTGTGACTGTTACACTTGTAAGAACTACAGCAAGTCGTACTTACACCATTTGGATCGTTGTAACGAAATCCTAGGTGCTCGACTGAACACGATTCACAACCTGCGTTTCTACCAACGAGTAATGTCAGACATTCGTCAGTCTATCGATGAAGATCGCTTTGAAGAGTTCGTTGCAGAGTTCTACGCAAGAATGGGGCGTGAAGTGCCACCACTAGGTAAAGAATCTTAGTATTTCTTTTTTGCGAGCCCTATCTCTCTTCCGAGTGATGGGGCTTGAAAATAAAGGGATACGACCCAATTAGACAAACAATTACGAAAATATAATAGAGGATGTTTTAAATGTTTATTTCTCAAGCTCACGCAGCAGCAGAAGGTGCACCAGCAGGCGGCGGTTTCGAAATGCTTATCATGCTAGGTATGTTCGCTGTGATCTTCTACTTCATGATCTACCGTCCACAAGCTAAGCGTGTTAAAGAGCACAAGAGCCTTATGTCTTCTATGGGCAAAGGCGATGAAGTTCTTACAAGCGGCGGCCTAATCGGCAAGATCACTAAGATTGCTGAAGACAGCGACTACGTTGCTATCGAACTGAACGCAAACAACGAAGTCGTTATCAAGAAAGACTTCGTTACAGCAGTGCTACCAAAAGGTACTCTGAAATCACTATAAACAGCTAGAGGATCCTCGCTGTGCTAAACCGTTATCCGTTATGGAAGTATTTGATGGTGATGTTTGCCATCGCTATCGCTGCGTTGTACGCACTTCCAAATATATACGGTGAAGATCCGGCAGTTCAAGTTACAGGGGCGCGTGGCGCCTCTGTAGATCTGTCTACGCTGGATGCTGTCACCAATGCTCTTGAAGCAGAAAACCTTTCTACTAAATCCGTTGCTCTCGAAAACGGTTCCATTCTTGTTCGATTTAACGATACAGATACGCAAATCAGTGCCCGTGATATCATCACAGAAGCACTAGGTGATGATGTTATCGTAGCTTTAAACCTAGCGGCTTCAACTCCTGATTGGCTTGAATCTATTGGTGCTGCACCAATGAAACTGGGTCTTGATCTACGTGGTGGTGTTCACTTCTTAATGGAAGTGGATATGGACGCTGCGATGCAAAAACTGGTTGGCCAACAAGAAGAAGCGTTCCGCAGTGAACTTCGTGAAGAGAAAATCCGCTACCGTGCTATTCGCCCATCGGGTAAAGATGCGGTTGAAGTGATTCTGCGTAACGAAGAGCAGCTTGCTGAAGCGAAATCGCTACTGCAATCTAAGCACCAAGATATGACGTTCGTAGATTCAGAATCTAACGGTCGTTTCTCTTTGATTGCTAACTTCACTGAAACTCGTCTTCAAGAAATCCGCAATTATGCGGTAGAGCAAAACATTACTATTCTACGTAACCGTGTTAACGAACTTGGTGTTGCTGAGCCTTTGGTTCAACGTCAAGGTGCTAGCCGTATCGTAGTGGAATTGCCAGGTGTTCAAGACACGGCTCGTGCTAAAGAAATTTTAGGCGCAACCGCGACTCTTGAATTCCGTGAAGTGGACAGCAGTGCCGATTTGGCCGCTGCAGCTTCTGGCCGTGCTCCTGCTGGTAGTGAAATTAAGCAAGACCGTGATGGTCGTCCTGTAGTACTTAAGAAACGCGTTATCTTAGGCGGTTCTAGCATTACAGATGCAAGCTCAAGTGTTGATGAATATGGTCGCCCACAAGTTAACATCTCGCTAGACAGCGAAGGTGGTAGCAAGATGTCTACATTCTCTCGTCAAAATATCGGTAAGCTAATGGCAACCGTATTTGCAGAGTATAAAGACAGCGGTCGTAAAACACCTGAAGGCCGAGTGATCCTAAGCAAGCACGAAGAAGTGATTAACCAAGCGACGATTCAATCTGCGCTTGGCCGTAACTTCCGTATTACAGGTATCGACTCAACGGCTGAAGCTCATAACTTGGCACTTCTACTACGTGCAGGTGCATTGATTGCGCCTATCTCGATTGTAGAAGAACGTACGATTGGTCCATCTATGGGTCAACAAAACATCGATATGGGTATCATGGCGATGGTTTGGGGTATGGCTGCAGTAATGCTGTTTACACTGCTTTACTACCGTACTTTCGGTTTGATTGCGAACGTCGCTCTGATGGCTAACTTAGTGTTGATTATTGGTGTGATGTCGATGATTCCTGGCGCGACAATGACGCTACCAGGCATTGCCGGTATCGTATTGACGGTCGGTATGGCAGTCGATGCCAACGTTCTTATCTTTGAGCGTATACGTGAAGAACTTCGAGATGGACGTAGTCCACAACAAGCGATTCACCAAGGTTATGCAAACGCATTTAGTACAATCGCCGATGCCAACATCACCACACTACTAACAGCAATCATTCTATTTGCTGTCGGTACAGGTGCGATTAAAGGCTTCGCGGTAACGTTATCAATTGGTATCTTGACTTCAATGTTTACAGCTATTATCGGAACACGTTGTATCGTGAACCTGATGTATGGCGGCAAACGCGTTAAGAAACTGTCGATCTAAGGCTAGGAATTAATATGTTTCAGATTCTAAAAGCAGACAAAATGATCGACTTCATGCGTTGGTCAAAGGTTGCCTTTTTATTCTCAATCTTGATGATTGGTACTGCTATCTTCACCCTAACAACGAAATCGTTGAACTGGGGTCTAGATTTTACTGGTGGTACCCTGATTGAAGTGGGTTTTGAGGAGCCAGCAAATCTGCCTGACATTCGAAGCGCACTAGAAGCTGAAGGCTTTGGTGATGCTACGGTACAGAACTTTGGTTCTGCGCGTGAGGTAATGGTTCGTCTACGTCCACGTGATGGTGTTGCGGGCGAAACGCTTGGTAACCAAATCCTGTCTGCAATTAAAGATGGTACTGGTGAGCAAGTTGAGATGCGTCGTATCGAGTTCGTTGGTCCTAACGTAGGTGACGAATTAACAGAAGCTGGTGGCCTTGCTATCCTTGTTTCTCTGATCTGTATCTTGATCTACGTATCCGTACGATTTGAATGGCGATTAGCTGCAGGTGCTGTATTAGCCCTAGCGCACGACGTTATCATCACACTAGGTGTGTTCTCTCTAATGCAAATTGAGGTCGACCTTACCATCGTAGCAGCCTTGCTAACGGTAGTCGGTTACTCCCTCAACGATACCATAGTGGTATTTGACCGTATTCGTGAGAACTTCCGTAAGATGCGTAAAGGCGAGGCACCTGAAGTGCTGAACAGCTCAATCACACAAACATTGAGCCGTACATTGATCACTTCTGGTACCACGTTATTCGTAGTTATCGCACTGTTCGTTCAGGGCGGCGCTATGATTCACGGCTTTGCGACTGCACTTCTACTGGGTATTACCGTTGGTACTTACTCTTCTATCTACGTTGCATCTGCACTAGCTATGAAGTTGGGTATTACGCGTGAACACCTAATGCCACCACAAGTGGACAAAGAAGGTGAAGAGTTTGACGAAATGCCTTAGGCCGCGGCTTAACAACTTTCGCTAAACCAAAAAAACCGCTGGGCAACTAGCGGTTTTTTTATGTCTGTATATTGTGGGTTAGCTTTTGTATCCGATTGTACATTGTCGTATTTGCCAATACCAATACCAATACCAATACCAATACCAATACCAAGTGCCAAAGTAGCTAAGTCACTATCTAGTGGCGATCTAAATACAGCTTACAGAGCAGTGATTTGTGCTCACTGTAACTAACCGACATTTTGGTCGTATCTCGTATCTCGTATCTCGGATACAAAAAAGCCTCGCAATAGCGAGGCTTTGAAAATCTTCTGCTCTTAACTAAAGAGCATTAACGCAAGGTCTGAATTACTTCAGCATACCTTCGTTAGAGTTCTCACGAACGTGCTTAAGAATAGACTTAACACCACGCGCGCTTGAAGCAACAACATTACCAGACGTCATGTAATCAGTGCCGCCAGCAAAGTCAGTCATGATAGCACCAGCTTCACGAGCGATTAGATCGCCAGCTGCTAGATCCCATGGCTTAAGGCCTAGTTCTAGGTAACCGTCAACACGGCCAGCTGCTAGGTAACATAGGTCAAGAGCTGGAGAACCAGTACGACGGAAATCAGCACAATCAACGAATAGACCAGAGATGATCTTCATGAAAGATTCAGAGTGTTGTTTTTGCTTGAATGGGAAACCAGTCGCTAGAACAGTACCTTGAAGGTCTTTTAGTTGAGTAACACGCATACGAGCGTTGTTAAGTTGAGCGCCAGCGCCACGTTGAGCTGTGAATAGCTCGTTTAGCATTGGGTCATAAACACAAGCAACTTCTGTACGACCGTTCATGCGAACAGCGATAGATACAGAGAAGTGAGGGAAACCTTTTACAAAGTTGTTGGTGCCATCTAGTGGGTCAACGATCCATTGTACGTCAGAATCTTTACCTTCAGTTAGGCCTGACTCTTCAGAAATAATGCTGTGCTCTGGGTAAGATGATTTGATTGTCTCAATGATCATGTACTCAGCTTCTTGAGCAATGTTAGTAACGTAATCGTTGTTACCTTTTAGAGACGATTCGATCTTATCAGTTGTTTCTAGAGATTTAGCAATATGGTTGCCAGCTTTACGCGCAGCGCGTATCGCAATGTTTAGCATTGGATGCATATGGTTTTTCCCACAAGATGTTAAAGAACAGTTTAAAGCGGCGGCGAGTATACCAAAGTTTCCCCAAAAGGGAAGTGGTTATTTTTTGAACTCTTGATTTCACATTCCGAGAAGGGTCTGACCATTTTACTTAGCTATGTGTTAATATCTCGCGATTATTTTTAAAGTGGTGTCATATAGCATGTTAGACAATGTAAAAGTCGTTCTGGTTGGTACGTCTCATTCGGGAAATATCGGATCAGCAGCTCGCGCAATGAAAGTGATGGGTTTGAGTCAGTTAGTTCTTGTAGACCCTCAATGTGAAGTTGACGAGCAGACCTTAGCACTGGCTGCGGGTGCAGGTGACATCGCGGAAAACGCGACCATCGTTTCTACACTGGATGAAGCAGTAAAAGACTGTGGTTTGGTGGTTGGTTCGAGTGCACGCTCTCGTACGCTTGAATGGCCAATGCTTGAGCCGCGTGAATGTGGACAAAAATTTGCAGTTGAAGGTCAAAAGCACCCTGTATCGTTAGTGTTCGGCCGTGAGCGTACTGGCTTAACCAATGATGAGCTTCAGAAGTGTCATTTCCATGTATGTATTCCTGCAAACCCAGAATACAGCTCACTAAACCTAGCAATGGCAGTACAGACTCTTAGCTATGAAGTGCGTGTAGCACACCTTGATATGGTGGCGAGCCAGTACCAGCCGCAGCAACAAGATGAGTACCCTCGTCACGAAGAACTAGAAATGTTCTATGAGCACCTTGAAAAAGTGATCATTGATACCCAATTTATCTCTAAGGATAAGCCGGGTCAGGTGATGAATAAGCTACGTCGTTTGTTCAGTCGAGCTCGTCCAGAGCTGCAAGAGATCAACACTCTACGCGGCATTTTGACTTCAATTGAGAAGAGCAAAAACGACAAATAAAGCCCATACAAACCTTAAGGGTGAATACCTGACTAAAATAGTCAACTAAATACTTGACCAATTTAGTCGGGTATGGGAAAATTCCAACCACATAAACAATGTGGATACGGTGTGATATGAAACTTACATCTAAAGGAAGATATGCGGTAACAGCTATGCTAGATGTAGCACTGCATTCGCAAAAAAGCCCAGTTCCTCTGGCTGATATTTCAGAGCGACAAGGCATCTCGTTATCTTACTTAGAACAACTTTTTTCTAAGTTACGTAAAGCTGGCTTGGTTGCTAGTGTTCGTGGTCCTGGCGGTGGTTACCGTTTAGGTGCTGAAGCGAGCGACATCGCTGTCGGAACTGTAATTGCTGCAGTTGACGAATCAGTCGATGCAACTAAGTGTCACGGTCGAGCAGATTGCCAAGGTGGTACTCGTTGTTTAACTCACACTTTATGGCGTGATTTAAGCTCCCGAATCAGCAGCTTCTTAAACGACATTACGCTCGGTGAGCTAATGAAAGATAACGAAGTTTTAGAAATTTCTGATCGTCAAGATATCGATCTTGCGGTTAATAATGGTTTTGCACATAAAAATACGAGCACTACAACGATTAGTGCAGCACCTCACGGTGTTAATGCCCGCTCTTAGCGGTCAGTTTTTACATTGGAGTAGAAAATGAAACTGCCTATTTACTTTGACTATTCAGCTACATGCCCAGTCGATCCACGTGTTGCTGAAAAAATGGTTCAGTGCATGACGATGGACGGTAACTTCGGTAACCCTGCATCTCGTTCACACCGTTACGGCTGGCAGGCAGAAGAATCAGTAGATAATGCTCGTGAGCAAATTGCCGATCTACTAAATGCAGACCCACGTGAGATTGTTTTCACGTCAGGTGCTACAGAGTCAGATAACCTTGCTATCAAAGGTGCTGCGCACTTTTACGAGAAGAAAGGTAAGCACGTAATCACGTGCAAAACAGAACACAAAGCGGTTCTTGATCCATGTCGCCAATTAGAGCGTGAAGGCTTTGAGGTTACATACCTTGAGCCAGAAGCAAACGGCATCATTGATCTAGACAAGCTACAAGCTGCAATGCGTGAAGATACTGTTCTAGTTTCTATCATGCACGTAAACAACGAGATTGGTGTAATCCAAGATATCGGTGCAATCGGCGAATTATGTCGTGCACGCAAGATCATCTTCCACGTTGATGCGGCGCAGTCTGCGGGTAAAATCCCACTAGACGTAAAAGAGATGAAAGTTGATCTTATCTCTATGTCTGCACACAAAGCATACGGCCCTAAAGGCATCGGTGCTTTGTACGTTCGTCGTAAGCCACGTATTCGCCTTGAAGCGCAAATGCACGGTGGCGGTCATGAACGTGGTTTCCGTTCTGGTACGCTTGCTACTCACCAAATCGTGGGTATGGGCGAAGCGTTTGCTATCGCTAAGCAAGACATGCAGAAAGATTACGATCACGCACTAGCACTTCGTGAGCGCCTATTGAAAGGTGTTCAAGATCTAGAAGCAGTAACCGTAAACGGCGACTTAGACCAACGTGTACCACACAACCTAAACGTGAGCTTTGCTTTCGTTGAAGGTGAGTCTCTGCTTATGTCTTTAAAAGACCTAGCGGTATCATCAGGTTCTGCATGTACATCAGCAAGCCTAGAACCTTCATACGTTCTACGTGCTCTTGGTCTGAACGATGAACTGGCACACAGCTCAGTACGTTTCTCATTCGGCCGTTTCACAACGGAAGAAGAAATCGACTACGCGATTGCACAAATCCGTGTAGCGGTAAACAAATTACGCGACATGTCTCCTCTATGGGATATGTATAAAGAAGGGATTGATTTGAACACTGTTGAGTGGGCTCATCACTAATCTCACGGAAATAGAGGATTCGAGGTAACTATCATGGCATATAGCGAAAAAGTAATTGATCACTACGAAAACCCACGTAATGTAGGTTCGTTTGATAAAGAAGACCCAAGTGTAGGTAGCGGCATGGTTGGCGCTCCGGCTTGTGGTGATGTAATGAAACTGCAAATCAAAGTATCTGCAGAAGGTATTATTGAAGACGCAAAATTCAAGACTTACGGTTGCGGTAGCGCAATCGCTTCTAGCTCACTAGTAACTGAGTGGGTTAAAGGTAAAAGTATTGATGAAGCAGCTGCTATTAAAAACTCTGAAATCGCAGAAGAGCTTGAGTTGCCACCAGTGAAAGTTCACTGTTCAATTCTTGCTGAAGATGCAATCAAAGCAGCTGTTGCGGATTACAAAAAGAAGCACTAATCGCTTCAATAACGTAATTACGTCGACAAAAAAGTAATATTTGGGAGCATCCTTTGTGCTCCCCCTGAGTTCTCAATTTATATAAAACACAAGGTTGTAGTATGGCCATCACCATGACAGATACGGCAGCAAGCCGAGTTCAAGCTTTCCTAGATAACCGTGGTAAAGGTCTCGGGTTACGCTTAGCAGTAAAAACTACTGGCTGTTCGGGTATGGCGTATGTACTGGAATTCGTTGACGAGCTTAACGAAGAAGACGAAGTGTTTGAGCATTCAGGTGTTAAGGTCATCATTGATCCAAAGAGCCTAGTATACCTTGATGGTACTGAGCTTGATTATGTAAAAGAAGGCCTAAACGAAGGTTTTGAATTCAACAACCCGAACGCGAAAGGCGAATGTGGTTGTGGTGAGAGCTTCAATGTTTAAACGCTTGAATCGTTAAGCGTTGTAAGCGAAGAATAAAATTAGGCTCTGAACAAAGAGCCTAAACTTAGGACCACCTTTACATGAATCATTTCGAATTATTTGGGCTACCACTTCAGTTTCAACTGGATGGTAGCCTTCTTTCTTCTCAGTTTAGAGATCTGCAACGTCAATTCCATCCTGATAAATTTGCGATAGCTTCTGAGCGTGACCGCTTATTAGCCGTGCAAAAAGCGGCACAAATCAACGATGCGTACCAGGTATTGAAGAATCCAATCAGCCGAGCAGAATACCTGCTAGTTCAACACGGTGAAGACATTCGTGGCGAACAACAAACCATGCAAGATCCGATGTTCCTGATGGAGCAAATGGAACTGCGTGAAGAGCTGGAAGATATCGCAGACAGTTCTGATCCCGAAGATGCGCTATTTGCATTTGAAGGCAAGGTTAGCAAAATGTATAAACAACAATTAAGCGCTATCCAACAAGAACTCGAAAGCGAAGCTTGGCTAGAAGCTGCAGACCGAGTAAGAAAGCTTAAGTTTATTGCAAAATTAAAGAATGAAATCGAATTAGTTGAAGATCGTTTGATCGGCTAGTTTGTATAACAAGGACACATCCATGGCACTACTTCAGATTGCAGAACCAGGGCAAAGCGCCGCTCCTCACCAGCACAAGCTTGCTGTGGGTATTGATTTAGGTACAACAAACTCGTTGGTTGCTGCAGTACGCAGTGGCGAGGCAAGTACACTCGTTGATCAACAAGGTCGAAGCATTTTACCTTCAGTTGTTCACTATACGTCAGAGTCGTACACCACTGGCGATGAAGCTCGTGCTAACGCGCAGACTGACCCTAAAAATACCATTATCTCAGTTAAGCGATTAATCGGTCGTTCACTGTCAGATATTCAACAGCGATACCCGTCTCTGCCATATCAGTTTGAAGAAAGTGATAATGGTTTACCTGTGATCCGTACAGAACAAGGCAACAAGAACCCAATCCAGGTTTCTGCTGATATTCTACGAGCGCTTGGCCAACGTGCTGAGTCTACGCTAGGCGGTGAGTTATCTGGCGCCGTAATTACGGTTCCTGCGTATTTTGATGATGCACAGCGTGCTGGTACGAAAGACGCGGCTCAACTTGCTGGTCTTCACGTGTTACGTCTTCTTAATGAACCGACTGCGGCAGCGATTGCTTACGGTCTGGATTCAGGTAAAGAAGGGGTGATTGCGGTTTATGATCTTGGCGGTGGCACGTTTGATATCTCTATCTTACGCCTGTCTAAAGGTGTTTTTGAAGTATTAGCAACGGGTGGCGACTCTGCATTAGGCGGAGACGACTTTGACCACTTGATCGCAGAGCACTTCCAAGAGCAAATGGGCTTATCAGAGCTAACCGCAGAACAGAATCGTATTCTTCTAGATGCAGCAACAGAAGCGAAGATTGGCTTATCTGAAGCTGAAAGCGTTAATGTTGAAGTGTTGGGTTGGGCTGGTTCATTAACTCGTGAAGAGTTTGAAGACATCATTAAGCCACTGGTTAAGAAAACACTGCTTTCGTGCCGTCGTGCATTGAAAGATGCTGAAGTTGACGCGGATGATGTTCTAGAAGTCGTGATGGTCGGCGGTTCAACTCGTACATTGCTTGTCCGTGAAATGGTGGGTGACTTTTTTGGTCGTACGCCATTAACCAGCATTAACCCAGATGAAGTGGTTGCGATTGGTGCTTCTATCCAAGCGGATATCTTAGTCGGTAACAAGCCTGACTCTGAAATGCTGCTGCTTGATGTTATTCCTCTTTCCCTAGGTATCGAAACCATGGGTGGCTTGGTCGAAAAGATCATTCCACGCAATACCACTATCCCTGTTGCTCGCGCACAAGAATTTACCACGTTCAAAGACGGTCAAACTGCAATGACAGTGCACACCGTGCAAGGCGAACGTGAGATGGTTGATGACTGTCGTTCATTGGCTCGTTTTGCTCTAAAAGGTATTCCACCAATGGCGGCTGGTGCGGCGCATATTCGTGTGACTTACCAAGTAGACGCTGATGGCCTGCTATCGGTTACTGCTATGGAGAAGAGCACAGGTGTTCAAGCTGAAATTCAGGTTAAACCGTCTTACGGCTTAAGCGATAATGAAGTGGCGAGCATGCTGAAAGATTCGATGACGTTTGCTAAAGAAGACATGCAAGCGCGTGCTCTAGCTGAGCAACGTGTAGAAGCAGATCGTGTTATCGAAGGCCTTATTGCTGCAATGCAAGCTGATGGCGATGAGCTGCTTGATGAGCAAGAAAAGCAGCACCTTCTACAAGCTATTGAAGCACTGATTGAAGTGCGCAATGGCGAAAGCGCTGATGCCATCGAACTAGAAATTAAGAATACCGACAAAGCGAGCCAAGACTTTGCTTCTCGTCGTATGGATAAATCAATTCGAGCTGCACTGTCAGGTCAGTCAGTCGATAATATTTAATAGTTAGAGAATAGATAAACATGCCAAAGATTATTGTTTTACCTCACGAAGATCTATGTCCAGAAGGCGCTGTTTTAGAAGCAAAAACTGGTGAGACGGTTCTTGATGTTGCATTGAAGGCCGGTATTGGTATTGAACACGCATGTGAGAAGTCGTGTGCATGTACTACATGTCACGTCGTGATTCGTGAAGGTTTCGACTCTTTAGAAGAGAGTGATGACCTAGAAGACGACATGCTAGATAAAGCATGGGGTTTAGAGATGGAATCTCGCCTTGGTTGCCAAGCTAAAGTAGCTGATTCGGATCTTGTTGTAGAGATTCCAAAGTACACGTTGAACTTAGCTTCTGAAGAGCATTAAGAAATAAGCTCGACTAAAACTGTTAGTAAAGCTGGCATAGAATATAAGTCACTAAGATGACAAATCGTCGCTGATAAAGATAAGGAAATGTTATGAGTTTGAAATGGATTGATTCGCGAGATATTGCGATTGAACTATGTGATTTATACCCAGATACCGATCCTAAAACAGTACGCTTCACGGACTTGCATCAATGGGTGCTAGATCTTGAAGATTTTGATGATGAGCCGAATCACTCGAATGAGAAAATTCTAGAGGCCATTATATTGTGCTGGATGGATGAGATGGATTAATCCTCTTGTCTAATCACTTGGTCGCGGGTTGGTATCAGTCCAATGTAAAACGCAGCCAAGTTAACAATTCTTACTAAAAAAAGCGGACCTTATGGTCCGTTTTTTTATCAAAATGACATTTTCCTCCTACATAATGCTAACATCAGTGCGCTAATAAAAAACAATCAGAATCACATACTCAAAGTGGTTCATGACAAGGAGAAATCATGTCTACACAGATGTCAGTATTTTTAAGTCAAGAAGCTGCCCAGCCTCAGTGGGGAGCAAGAGCTATTTTATCGTTCTCAGAAGCGGGAGCGACAATTCACATTGGTGAAGGCCACGATCTAGGCGCGGTTCAACGTGCGGGTCGTACGCTTGACGGACAAGGTATCGCATTGGTTGCACTTAGCGGTAAAGGCTGGGATCTAGAAAGTGTTTGGGCTTTTTACCAAGGCTACCGTGGACCAAAGAAAAAGAATGCATTGGAGTGGGATACTCTAGCTGAAGCTGATCAGGTTGAATTGGAAGCACGTATCCGCGCGACAGATTGGACGCGTGACATCATCAACAAAACGGCTGAAGAAGTTGCCCCTCGTCAATTAGCGACAATGGCAGCTGAATACATCAAATCAGTGGCACCAGCAGGCACTGTTAAAGCGAAAATCGTTAAAGATAAAGATCTCCTAACTGAAGGTTGGGAAGGCATCTATGCGGTAGGCCGCGGCTCTGAGCGTACTTCAGCAATGCTTCAATTGGACTTCAACCCAACCGGTGATGAAAACGCACCCGTGTTTGCTTGTCTTGTGGGTAAAGGTATCACTTTCGACTCAGGCGGTTACAGCATCAAGCCAGGTCAATTCATGACAGCAATGAAGGCTGACATGGGTGGTGCAGCGACTATTACCGGTGGTTTAGGTCTAGCGATTGAACGTGGCCTGAACAAGCGTATTAAGCTTATTCTATGTTGTGCGGAGAACATGATCTCGGGTCGTGCATTGAAGCTTGGCGACATCATTACTTACAAAAATGGTAAGACTGTCGAGATCATGAATACCGATGCGGAAGGTCGTTTAGTTTTAGCTGATGGCCTGATGTTCGCAAGCGCTCAGAATCCAGAGTTGATCATCGACTGTGCAACGCTAACAGGCGCGGCTAAAAATGCATTAGGTAACGACTACCACGCATTATTGAGCTTTGATGATGAGTTGTCTCATCAAGCACTAACGGCTGCGAACCAAGAGAAAGAAGGTCTATGGCCATTGCCTCTTGCTGATTTCCACCGTGGTATGTTGCCTTCAAACTTTGCTGATCTTTCAAACATCAGCTCTGGTGATTACACACCGGGTGCAAGTACAGCTGCTGCGTTCCTTTCTTACTTTGTAGATGACTACAAAAAAGGTTGGATTCACATGGATTGCGCGGGTACTTACCGTAAGTCATCAAGTGATAAGTGGGCTGCAGGCGCGACCGGTATGGGTGTTCGTACACTGGCTCGTCTTCTTATCGACCAAGCAAAATAATAATAAGAGTGAGCGGTATTTCGATACCGCTTATTCATAAACTCAGATCGAATGATCTTAGTAATTTCAGTATTTAATAACAAAAAAATGAAGTGAAGGAATCCCTATGGCTCTAGAAAGAACGTTCTCAATTGTTAAGCCGGATGCAGTTAAGCGTAACCTTGTCGGTGAAATCTACCACCGCATTGAAAAAGCTGGCCTACAGATTATTGCCGCTAAAATGGTTTCTCTTACAGAAGCGCAAGCAAGTGGCTTCTATGCAGAACATGAAGGTAAAGAGTTCTTTGGACCACTAAAAGAGTTCATGACTTCTGGTCCTATCATGGTTCAAGTACTTGAAGGCGAAAATGCGATCGCTCGTTACCGTGAACTAATGGGTAAAACTAACCCAGAAGAAGCTGCATGCGGCACTATCCGTGCTGACTACGCAATCAGCATGCGTTACAACTCAGTACACGGCAGTGATAGCCCTGAATCTGCGGCTCGCGAAATCGAATTCTTCTTCCCAGAATCTGAAATTTGCCCGCGTCCAGCTGAATAAGCAGACAACAGCAAGTCTCAATAAAGGCTTCACTTCGGTGAAGCCTTTTTCATTTCTGGTGAGTTCTCGTGTCATTCCTGAGAGTGAAGAAGGAGCATATCAGGAGTCTGAGTTTACTATTGGAGATTCCAGATACCTCGTTCCTCGGTTCTGGAATGACGAACAAGTCGCGTTAGTAGGAGGTCGGAGAGGGTGCGAGTATTAGGTGGTTAAAGCCCGTCATTCCCGAAAGCGACGGAGGAGCGTAATCGGGAATCTCTCTTTGAATTGGCCGAACTTAAGCAGGTAAATTTGACTGTGTAAATTTTAATCACTTAAGTTTGAATGTCTTAGTAAACACAAGGTTTTACAGTGCTTGTTGAAGTTGCGTAAAGGCTGTACAATTCGCGCCCTTAATTATTGTTCCGTCATTGAGAGGCATCATGACCACAGCTAAAGTCAATCTACTCGATTTTGATCGTAAAGGTCTTCGTAAATTTTTCACAGAAGAACTGAATGAGAAAGCGTTTCGAGCAGAGCAAGTGATGAAGTGGATTTATCACTTCGGTGTCGATGACTTCGAACAAATGAACAACATCAACAAAAAGTTACGTGAGAAACTGCTGCATCGCTGTGAGATTGTTGCACCTATCGTTTCTGAAGCTCAGCACTCTGCGGATGGCACCATTAAATGGGCGATGAGCGTTGGTGACCAAGACGTTGAGACTGTATACATCCCAGATGGTGACCGTGCGACGCTATGTGTTTCTTCGCAAGTAGGCTGCGCGCTTGAATGTAAATTCTGCTCTACAGCTCAACAAGGCTTCAACCGTAACCTGAAAGTTTCAGAGATCGTTGGTCAAATCTGGCGTGCAGCACGTGAAATCGGTTTAGAGAAAGAAACGGGTCGTCGTCCAATTACTAACGTCGTAATGATGGGTATGGGTGAACCTCTATTGAACATGAAGAACCTAATTCCATCATTGGAGCTGATGCTTGATGATCTGGGTTTCTCACTGTCTAAGCGTCGTGTAACAGTATCAACATCTGGTGTTGTTTCTGGTCTTGATCAGATGACAGACAACATCGATGTCGCTCTGGCGATTTCTCTACACGCACCAAACGATGCACTACGTAGCCAAATCATGCCAATCAACGACCGTTGGGATATCCAAGATTTCCTAGCATCGGTTCGTCGCTACATTGCATCTTCAAATGCTAACCGCGGCAAAGTAACGGTTGAGTACGTTCTGTTGGATCATGTAAATGATGATATGGACCACGCTCGTGAACTTGCTGAGTTAATGAAAGATACGCCTTGTAAGATCAACTTGATTCCATTTAACCCTTATCCGGGTTCGCCTTATAAGAAGCCAAGCAACTCTCGTATTGATCGCTTCCAAAAAACGCTGATGGAATACAACTACACAGTTACGGTTCGTAAAACTCGTGGTGATGATATTGATGCCGCATGTGGTCAGCTGGTTGGTGATGTTATTGATAGAACCAAGCGTACTAAAATGCTGAAAGCCGCCTCTGAAGCTAACTTGATCGCAGGTGATGTGATTCAAGTGAAAGCGGTTTAAATACCATTTAGATCTAAACAAGCCAGAAGGATTCCTTCTGGCTTGTTGCTTTTCTGGAAGGTGAATTTCCAATAATTGGATTTTTTCCCCACGCTTTCTTACATTTTTCGTCAAATTTTGGACAAAACCATGAGCTGACGGTAAATTTTGTTTAAAGTGTTTTTGCCTTGCAATGGCATTAGCTTATGATTAACTCATCTTAAATTAATTTAAGTGCTCGCTTGTTACCCGATAATCATCAATGTGTCTATTTAGGTTGGCTACTTGATAAACTAGCTTCCTGAGAAGGTCATCCATAGTCAATGGGTGATGTTCGTCTTTAAGGGTTGATGATTTAGATAACAGGAAAAATTCCACATAAAGTGGGTTGTTAGATTGAGCTTAAACGACAATAAAAATGCTCTCATCAACCTGCGATAATACTTTAGAAGTTCACTCTCTATGAACACAGAACACGAAACACAAACAAAAGAAACTGTCGCTCCAGAAATCGAAGCGGGAACGCTGCTTAAAAATAAACGAGAATCTCTTGGTTTAACACAAAAGCAGATTTCTGATCGTTTAAAGCTGCGCGTTACGCTGATCCAACAAATTGAAGAAAACCAATTCGAGTCAGATCAAGTTGCAACCTTTATGCGTGGCTACATTCGTTCATACGCGAAATACGTCAATCTTGACGAAAAGGTCGTATTGAGTGCACTCCATCATGCTGGTGACGCTCAACATCAAGAACAAGAAATGTTGAGCTTTTCTCGTAAGACCAAAACCGAGAAGCACAACAGCCGTATTATGATCCTTACTTGGAGCATTTTTGCGGTAATTGCGGGTATCTCCTCACTGTGGTGGTGGCAGAACCAACAACAAGACACCCTATCTCAATCTTTAGCTAATACTGAAAGCTCAGAAGAGCTAGCTGTAGAAGAATCACTTGCCCCTGAATTCACCTCTTTAGAAGTGATTGAAGCTGAACAAAATGAAGAGGGTACTTCTGTTGTTGAAGGTACTGATGACCTTGCTGCGATAAGCGATGCGGAAGATTCTGTTACATCAACTGACGAAACTACTGCACAGCAAGCAACAGAGACAGAACCAACTGCTGAAGTTGCTGCTAATGCTGTTAATGCAGAAGCTGTTGAAGCAAGCACTGCGCCTGAAGCTGTGATTAACGAGTTAGTGATGCAGTTCTCTGCTGATTGCTGGATCCAAGTGAAAGATGCTTCGGGCAAAACCTTGTCGACTGGCATCAAAAAAGCAGGCCAGTCGTTAAATCTATCAGGAACTGCGCCATATAAAGTGATTCTAGGTGCGCCAGAGGGCGTATCGATGACATTTGCAAGTGAACCTGTCGACCTTTCTGGGTATACTTCAGGCAAAGTAGCTAGAATAACCTTACCTTAGAGTTAATATGCAACACGAATCTCCTATTATTCGTCGCAAATCAACCCGTATTTATGTGGGTGATGTGCCGATCGGTGATGGTGCACTAATTGCTGTGCAATCCATGACTAACACAAGAACAACAGATGTAGCCGCGACCGTTGCTCAAATTAGAGCTCTGGAAAAAGTTGGCGCTGATATCGTTCGCGTATCTGTACCGACTATGGATGCCGCTGAAGCCTTTAAGCTAATCAAGCAGCAGGTCTCTGTTCCTTTGGTTGCTGATATTCACTTCGACTACCGTATCGCACTTAAAGTGGCTGAATACGGCGTTGACTGTCTGCGTATCAACCCAGGTAACATCGGTAACGAAAGCCGCATTCGCTCTGTTGTGGATTGTGCTCGTGATATGAATATCCCGATTCGTATTGGTGTTAACGGCGGTTCTCTTGAAAAAGAGATCCAAGAGAAATACACAGAGCCTACAGCAGAAGCGCTTGTTGAATCTGCAATGCGTCACGTAGACATCCTAGACCGTTTGAACTTTGATCAATTTAAAGTCAGCGTTAAGGCGTCTGATGTATTCCTAGCCGTCGGTTCTTACCGTTTGCTTGCTAAGCAGATTGATCAACCTCTTCACCTTGGCATTACCGAAGCGGGTGGTGCGCGTGCAGGTTCTGTGAAGTCAGCGGTAGGTTTAGGCATGCTTCTCTCTGAAGGTATCGGCGATACGCTGCGTATTTCGCTCGCGGCTGATCCTGTTGAAGAGATCAAAGTTGGCTTTGATATTCTTAAATCTTTGCGCATTCGCTCGCGTGGCATCAACTTCATTGCGTGCCCGAGCTGTTCTCGTCAAGAGTTCGATGTTATTAACACCGTTAATGCCCTTGAAGAGCGCCTAGAAGACGTGATTACTCCAATGGATGTATCTATCATCGGTTGTGTGGTTAACGGCCCTGGTGAAGCTGAAGTGTCTCACTTAGGTCTAGCTGGTAGTGCACGTAAGAGTGCTTTCTACGAAGACGGTAAGCGTCAGAAAGAGCGCTTCGATAACGATGACCTTGTCGACAAACTTGAAGCTAAGATTCGTGCAAAAGCATCAGTGCTTGATAAAGCAAATCGCATTGATGTAGAAAACTTAGAAGATTAATACAACGCGATGGGGTGTGATTGTCTATTCGCACTGATACCTGGTCGTGAGAAATTACGGAATAAATACTGTGGCTAAAAATATCCAAGCAATTCGAGGCATGAACGACTGCCTTCCAACTCAATCACCACTGTGGCAGAAAGTAGAAAGCGCAGTTAAAAGTGTGGTGAGCGCATACGGTTACAACGAAGTACGTATGCCTATCGTTGAAGAAACAAACCTATTTAGCCGTGCGGTTGGTGAAGAGACAGACGTTGTTTCTAAAGAGATGTACACCTTTGATGACCGCAATGGTGACAGCCTAACGCTGCGTCCAGAAGGCACAGCAGGTTGTGTACGTTCATGTATTCAAAACAGCCTTATTAACCGTGATGAACAGCGCCTATGGTACATGGGCCCAATGTTCCGTCACGAGCGTCCTCAAAAAGGTCGTTACCGTCAATTCCACCAATGTGGTGTTGAAGTGTTTGGCCTAGACGGTCCAGACGTTGACGCAGAACTTATTATGATGACAGCACGTCTATGGCGTGAACTAGGTATCGATAAGCACGTTCGTCTTGAATTGAACTCAATCGGTTCTCAAGAAGATCGCGTAAGCTACCGTACTGCGTTAGTGGCTTTCCTTGAGCAACACATTGATGTGCTAGATGAAGACTGCAAACGTCGCATGCACACTAACCCTCTACGTGTTCTGGATACTAAGAACCCGGATGTTCAAGCTATCTTAGGTGACGCACCTCGACTATCTGAATATCTAGGTGAAGAATCGAAGCTACATTTTGCTGGTTTGTGTGAACTTCTTGACGCTGTTGGTATCGAATACCAAGTTAATGAGCGTCTAGTGCGTGGTCTAGATTACTACAACCGCACCGTATTTGAGTGGATCACAGACAGCCTTGGTGCCCAAGGTACAGTGTGTGGTGGTGGCCGTTACGATGGTCTTGTTGAACAACTAGGCGGCAAAGCAACCAATGCGGTTGGCTTCGCTATGGGTCTAGAGCGTCTAGTCCTTATGATGGAAACGCTAGAGCTTACAGAAGTTCGTCGTAGTGTTGACGTATACATGGTTGCTGCTGGCGAAGGTACAATGATCGCGGGCATGCAGTTAGCGAATCAATTACGCGACACCGTTGAAGGCGTACGTGTGATGAACCACTTCGGTGGTGGTAACTTCAAGAAGCAATTCAAACGTGCTGACAAAGTAGGAGCTGTTGTGGCGTTGGTACTTGGTGAGAACGAAGTTGCTGACAATACAGTTGTGCTAAAAGATTTGGTTGGCGGCGAGCAACAAACCGTGTCTCAAACGGAAGTTGCAGAAAAAGTTGCTGCGTTAATCTAAGCCATTGAGCAAACGCTCATCATGAATATCAACGTCAGCACTATGCTGGCGTTTAAAGAATTAAAGAGGACAGGAAGTGGAACTTTACGATAGCGAAGAGCAACAAGTTGAAGCCATTAAAGATTGGTGGAAAGAGAATGGCAAAGCCGTAATCTTTGGTGCGGTTATTGGTTTAGGTGGCCTATTTGGTTGGCGCTATTACCAAGATTCAGTCGTTGAAGCGCGTGAAGCCGCTTCAGAAAGCTACACCTCTGCAATCTCAGCTCTAGATGCTAAAGGCGTTGATGCTCAATCTGATATTCAAGCTTTCATCGACGCAAACAAAGACGCTGAATATTCAGTACTTGCTGCTATGCAATTAGCAAAAGCGCAAGTTCAAGCGGGTGACCTTACAACTGCACTAGAACAACTTGAGTGGGCAAAATCGGCAACTAAGGACGCGGCATTAGCGCCACTACTGACTTACCGTGTTGCTCGTATCAAAGCTGAGCAAGGTGAATTTGACGCAACATTGACTGATCTTGAAGCGATGACTGACGAATCTTGGAAAGGCCGTGTTGCTGAACTGCGTGGTGATATCTCACTTCGTAAAGGCGACACAGATGCAGCTTACAGTGCATACTCTGAAGCTCAACAAGCTGCTGATGCGAGCCAAACGCTTCAAATCAAACTTGACGACCTAGCTAAATAAGGCGCTTTGAATGAAGAAGATGTTTCCAAAAGCGGCGTTGTGTGCGATTGCTCTTGGCCTGCTAGCGGGCTGTGCAAGTGAAGAAGACACCGTAATCATGGCACCAGTACCAACGGTAAACAGCGAGTTTACTCCTAGCCAGGAATGGTCTACGTCGGTTGGTGATGGTGTTGGTCACTACTTTTCAAAACTAACGCCAGAATTGGCTTACGACAAAGTATTTGTTGCAAGCCGTGAAGGTATGGTTAAAGCGCTTGACCCTGAAACAGGTAAAGAGCTTTGGAAAGTCGATCTTGAGAAAGAAGTACTGGCTCGTTTATCGGGTGGCTTAACGGCAGCTTACGGCAAGGTATTTGTTGGTTCTGAAAATGGCGAAGTGATCGCGCTGGATGAATCAACCGGTGAAGAGCTGTGGCGTGTATCAGTGAATGGTGAGGTGCTTGCATCCCCAGCAACTGAAAGCAACATGGTTATTGTTCATACCAGTCGTGGCATGTTGACCGCGTTAGATCAAGAAAGCGGTGAGCAAAAATGGACCATCAGTACAGAAGTACCAAGCCTAACACTTCGTGGCGATAGCTCACCTGTTACGGTTTCAGGTGGTGTATTCTGGGGTACGGCAAATGGTCGTTTAGCCGCAGCTATCGTTGATCGTGGTCAGCTTATTTGGCAACAGCCAGTAGGTACACCAAAAGGCGCAACGGAAATTGATCGTTTGGTTGATGTTGATGCATCACCAATTGTTCTTGGCGGCACCCTGTATACCGTAGGTATCAATGGTCAGCTGATTGCTATCGATCTTCGTTCTGGTAAGCCAGTTTGGAAACGTAACTACTCGTCAGCGATTGATTTAGCAAGTGATGGCAGCCGTTTGTTCGTAGTGACTGACAAAGACCATGTGGTTGCGGTTGATGCGCGTAGTGGTACTGAACTGTGGAGCACTCCATTGTTAGAAAACCGCTTACTGACAGCACCTGCTATTATTAATGGTTATGTAGTTGTTGGTGATACTGAAGGTTATCTGCACTGGTTAGATCGTTCATCGGGTGAGTTTGTTGCTCAACAGTTGGTCGATGATAGCGGCTTTGCGGTTGCGCCAATTGAAATGCCTGAAGGCTACTTAGTGACGACTCGCAATGGCGATGTAAAGAAACTAACGATTAGCCAATAAAAGCGTGATATAATTCACAGTCGGCTCCTGGTTGGTAACAGCTAGGAGCCGTTTTGTTGTTATAAATTAATAAACCGTGTGGTTATAGGTAAGAGTTTAAACTTGCGATCAAGTGCTTACCTATAACTACATTTAGAGAAGAAATTGTAGAGGTTGTTATGGTACCTGTTGTTGCTCTAGTAGGGCGTCCGAACGTAGGTAAATCTACGTTATTTAACCGATTGACTCGAACTCGTGATGCATTGGTTGCGGATTTCCCTGGCTTAACGCGTGACCGTAAATACGGTCATGCTCATTTTAGCGAGCATGACTTTATTGTTATCGACACTGGTGGTATCGACGGTACCGAAGAAGGTGTTGAAACTAAAATGGCTGAACAGTCGCTAGCGGCGATTGATGAAGCTGATGTCGTTCTATTTATGGTAGATGGCCGTGCGGGTCTAACACCTTCAGACGTAGCTATTGCTAAGCACCTTCGTCAACTAGAAAAGCCTTCAATGCTAGTAGTAAACAAGGTTGATGGTATCGACCCTGATGCTGCAAGTGCTGATTTCTGGCAACTAGGCGTAGAAGACATGTACCAAATCGCTGCAGCGCACGGTCGTGGTGTAACTGCGTTGATTGATCTTGCTCTAAACCCATTCGCTGAAGCGTTAAAAGCTGAGAATGGCGAAGTAAGCGATTTAACTGAATTTGAAGACGAAGAAGAAGAGCAAGTTGATTTCACTGAAGAAGAAGCGGAAGAAGAATTCAAGCGCCTTCAAGATCAACCGATTAAGCTAGCGATCATTGGTCGTCCAAACGTAGGTAAATCAACACTAACTAACCGTATTCTTGGTGAAGAACGTGTTGTTGTTTACGATATGCCAGGTACAACTCGTGACTCTATCTACATTCCGATGCAGCGTGATGAGCGTGAATACGTTCTGATTGATACTGCGGGTGTTCGTCGCCGTAAAAATATCAACGAAACAGTTGAGAAGTTCTCAGTGGTTAAAACACTGAAAGCGATTGAAGATGCTAACGTTGTATTACTGCTTATCGATGCTCGCGAGAACATCTCAGATCAAGATCTAAGCTTGTTAGGCTTTGCGTTGAATGCTGGTCGTTCAATTGTTATTGCCGTAAACAAGTGGGATGGCCTAGATAACGACGTTAAAGATCGTGTTAAGAAAGAACTAGACCGTCGTTTAGGTTTCGTTGATTTCGCACGTATTCACTTTATTTCTGCACTTCACGGTACTGGTGTTGGTCACTTGTTTGAGTCTGTTCAAGAAGCTTATAAGTCAGCAACGACTCGTGTTGGTACTTCTGTACTTACTCGTATCATGAAGATGGCGACTGATGATCACCAACCACCTATGGTTCGTGGCCGTCGTGTTAAATTGAAATACGCGCACGCTGGTGGCTACAACCCACCGATTATCGTTATCCACGGTAACCAAGTACGTAACTTGCCAGATTCATACAAACGATTCTTGATGAACTACTACCGTCGTTCACTAGAAATTATGGGTACACCTATTCGCATTCAATTCCAGAACAGCGAGAACCCATTTGAAGCTAAGACTAACAAGCTGACAATTTCTCAAGAACGTAAACGTAAACGTATGATGAGCATGGTTAAAGGTCGTAAGTAAACCTTTCCAATAGATTTGATACCCGAGCCTGTCTCGGGTATTTTTTTAAGTAAAATTCACGTTATCTGATAATCGCGTCTTTGATTCCGTTATCAGCTAGCGACTTAGACTAGATTCCAAAAGAAGAATGATATGACAATTAGCAATTCGACTACACCAGCGTTAGCAATCACCCCAACCATCACTCAATTTTGTCATCAAATTTGGCTGCTCAATGCAAAAGCGGTGTACGTTGAATGCGACGACAGCAAAACTTACTTGATCACCGACGTGACGCCTTTCCACCCAGTGAGTCATATTTGGCCCGATCACCCAGCAGACCGAGGTTTTGTCAGCGTAGGTGGTGAACAGTATATTGTTGAAGATTGCCTTGTTGGTGCAATAGAGCAATCTACTGGAAATCTTTATATTTCAGCAGATATCCCTGTTAAGCGTGATACGGAAGGGTGGGCGTTTGTGGTTGTCCACCAGCTACCTGTATCAGCTTCTATGATTAAGGTTAACGACGAAGTCGTGTTGTCGGTTGATAAAGAGCACCAAGCCAGTTTGAGCCGCGGTCATAGTGCCGGACATATTGCTTTCTTAGCGTTGAATAAAGTATTGGCTGAGAGTTACTGGCGTAAAGATGCGGACAGAAAAGATCCACTCGGCAGCTATGACTTCAATAGCTACGCACAGGTGACTAGCTTTGTGACTCCAGAGTTGTGTACCGATAAGTATCGTTTAGGTAAAACCTTGAAGAAACGCGGTCTGAACGTTGCTGACATGCTAATGAACCTTGATGGCATTGAGGCCAATATCAACCAGATGATTGCAGGCTGGCTTGCTGAATCGACTCTTGTAACGATGAGACTAGAAGGTGAGGCGTTAACAGACTCTCGCTACTGGGAATGGCAGCTAGATGACGAGACTTTAGTGTCTATTCCGTGTGGTGGTACTCACATCGACAATACTTCAGAACTTAAGGCATTGTCGGTTAAGTTAACCCAATTAGATGACCAACATATCGAAATGCAGACGTGTGTATCTCGATGATCTCAATTAAAGATCGAAAATATATTGTTCTGCATTGTTGGTTTTATTTATTTGCTTTTAGTTATATATTCTATTGTAAATTGAAATGCAGTATATGTAACTTATGCTTTCGGTGTGTGGTGATATAAATATTCTTTTTGGGGTAGATCGCTGATCAAAGTAGATAAAGCAAAAGATCAACCTATGATCTTCGGTGGTGTGTTGTGGTAATTTAGTGTGTTAATATTGACCAGTATACAGGCTTGCATAAGAACAAGCTGTTCCCAGTAAATAATTGAAAGCTTTAGTGAATGAAACAACAATTTTTATTAGAAGGTCACCGAGCAGTAAACAGTTTGCTTCGAAAGCTTGCCCTTGGGTTGGATCGCAAAGAATTGAATCGCAAGATCATTCAACTCACCGAGCAGATTTTTGGTCAAAGGATGGCCTCTATCCTATTGCTAAACCCCGAATCGAATACATTACATTTAGAATATGCTCCAAACTTGCCTGATTTTTATAACCAGCAGATAGAAGGGGTGGGGGGTGGTGCCGGAATTGGTTCCTGTGGCGAAGCGGCGGCACTTAAGAAAGCTGTCATGGTCTCCAATATTAATGCACACCCGAATTGGACTCCTTTCTTAGCCTTAACCAATCAGGCTAACCTTCATGCATGTTGGTCAGTGCCAATCATCTCTTCACATGGTCACGTATTGGGTACCTTCGCAATTTACAGTCAGTACATCTCTGAACCTCATGAGTTTGAACTTGAGATCTTAGAGTTATTGGCTTCTCTGTATTCAGTCGCGCTTGAGAAGTATGAGTTAGAGAATCAACTCAACTTTTTTGCCAATCGAGATTCTCTAACACACAGTTTGAATCGCCGAGCATTGCTGAGAGAAGCCGAGCAGGTGTTAACTAACCGCTGTTTTACTGAAAAAGTGATGGCATGCCTGTTTGTTGATGTTGATAAATTTAAGTCAATAAACGATACGTTTGGCCACAGCTTTGGTGATGATGTGTTGTTAGCCGTTGCAAAAGTGCTTGATGAGGCAACGACTGCCTGTGCCAAGATAGGGCGCTATGGGGGCGATGAGTTTGTCGTGTTCTCTTGCTTTGATGATCAAGAAAGCGTGCTGAACTTTTATCGAAGCTTAGAAAGAGCCTTGGAACAAGCTCTCTATATCGATGGCACTCAGTTTTCTGTCAGCGTTGGACTTTCTTATGAGAAAGATCCTGATTCATTGGAAGACTTGATCGCACAAGCTGATAAGAACATGTACCAAATCAAGCAAGCTAAGTCTCAGCGGTAGTAGATTGTAAAAAAGTAGTGAATTAGGAAATGCTAATGAGTGAAAATATCTGCCCTAAGTGCCAATCAGAGCTAGGTTGGGATGGAAAGTATCACTGTGAAAGTTGTCAGGCACACTTTACTAAGGTTGGGTTTTGCCCTGAGTGCAGCAGCCAACTTGAGAAGCTTCAAGCCTGTGGTGCAGCGAGCTATTTTTGTAATGGTGAGTGTAATGAGCTTAAATCTAAATCGAGAGTAAAGTTTGTATTTCAACCTGCGGAATAGACTTAAGCCGAATCGCTTAAACGACTATCTGTAATGTTATATCAGAGACTCAATACCGAAGAGTTGGGTCTTTTTTGTATCTAATGAACCTAGAGCTCGCTCTTAGCGACTCTTGTTGTCACTTGCGATTCAATCACACCGTCTTCAACTTGGGTGGTGATCACTTCACCGATTTCGACATCGTTAATCGATGACACAGTTTTACTCGATGCTGAATGGGTGATGCTGTAGCCACGTTTTAGGGTGGCTAATGGACTTACTGTTTCTAACTTCTCGGCAGCCATGGCTAGTTGGTGGCGAGTAGTTAGTAGTGTTTTATCCATTGCATCCAATAGCTTTTGCTCTGAACGTTGTAGATGCAGTTTCTGTTCACCAAGGCGTTTCACTGGCGAGTTCAGCTGAAGTTGGTGCTGCTTACGTTCAACACGCTGCGCATGCTGCTTTAGGTATTGAGTCATACCACGACGTAAACGCATGTCTAAGTCATCAAGCTGCTGACTCTGCTTTTGCAGTTGGTAGCTCGGGTGTTGTTTCTCTAAGCGGTATTTCAACGTTTGAGTTGATTGCGCTTGTTTGATTAACACATGACGAATCGCACTCACTAAACGAGCACGTTTAGACGCATAAGCTTGCTCTTTATGACTGTTGTCACGGCTAACCAATTCAGCGGCTGCTGATGGCGTTGGAGCTCGCATATCTGCGACGAAATCGGCGATAGTGACATCAACTTCGTGTCCAACGGCGCTGATAATCGGGATCTGACTTGCTGCAATGGTGCGAGCAACGATCTCGTTATTGAAACACCATAAGTCCTCTAATGAGCCGCCACCACGGCCAACGATCAATACATCACACTCGTTACGCTCATTGGCACGTCCAATCGCTTGAGCGATCTGAATCGCCGCTTCTTCGCCTTGAACCATGGTTGGGTAAACCACAATAGGCAATGAAGGATCGCGTCTCTTGAGAACATCGAGAATATCGAAGAGGGCTGCGCCTGTTTTAGAGGTGATAACACCGACGCATTTAGGATGTTCTGGAAGAATTTGTTTACTGGACTGAGCAAATAAACCTTCCGCCGCCAAGTTCATCTTAAGTTTTTCAAACTCTTGCTGAAGCTTGCCGTCACCTTCTGGCTGCATGCTTTCGATGATCAGTTGATAGTCACCGCGTGGCTCATAAAGAGACAGACGCGCTTTAACTAGCACTTGATTACCGTTCTGAGGCTTAAAAGTCACACGACGGTTATTGCCACGAAACATAGCGCACTTAACTTGAGCGCGGGAGTCTTTAAGCGTGAGGTACCAGTGACCAGAGACAGGTGCAGAGAAATTTGAGATTTCACCAACGAGCCAGACTATTCCCATTTCGTTTTCTAATAGGAGACGAACCTCTGAATTGAGGCGAGAAACAGTAAAGATGTTTGGATTGGTCATAGAAGCGCTATCTATCCTTGAAGGAAGGTCTTTCTCTTGGAATCTCACTGGGCGTGAGTATGGAAGATAGCGGCAATATAATACATAGCAAGGGGCTAAATGCAAATTAAAAGTATAAAAATGTGTAGCCAAGCGATTTCGTTGGCCGTATAATCCGTCCGCAATATCTAATCCAAATGCAGTTTGATTTTCCTTAATTGGCTGCCCTCATTAGGCGAAACGATGAGATTGGATTGTTTCTTTTTACTCCTATTATTGTGAGATATTGCAAATGCTAAGAATTGCCAAAGAAGCGCTGACATTCGACGACGTACTGCTAGTGCCAGCACACTCCACCGTTCTCCCTAATACAGCTGATCTTCGCACTCAGTTGACGAAGAATATTTCCCTAAACATCCCAATGATCTCTGCATCGATGGATACTGTGACAGAAGCTCGCCTAGCGATTGCACTGGCACAAGAAGGCGGAATAGGCTTCATTCATAAGAACATGTCTATTGAACAACAAGCTGAAATGGTTCGCCAGGTTAAAATTTACGAAGCTGGTGTGGTTTCTCACCCAGTAACTGTAAGCCCTGACGCGACAATCGCTGATGTTGTAGCCCTTACCCAAAAACACGGCTTTGCCGGTTTCCCTGTTGTTACTGAAACAAACGAACTTGTTGGTATTATTACTGGCCGTGACGTTCGCTTTGTGACTGACCTTTCTAAGAAAGTTGATGTAGTAATGACGCCTAAGGCTCGCCTTGCTTCTGTTAAAGAAGGTGCAACTCGTGAAGAAGTTCAAGAGAAAATGCACGAAGCGCGTGTTGAAAAAGTTCTTGTTGTAAATGATGACTTCCAACTTACTGGAATGATCACTGCAAAAGATTTCCACAAAGCAGAACGTAAACCAAACGCTTGTAAAGATGAGCGCGGCAGCCTACGTGTAGGTGCAGCTGTTGGTGCTGGTGCTGGTAATGAAGAGCGCGTTGCTGCTCTAGTTGAAGCTGGCGTAGACGTTCTACTTATCGACTCTTCACACGGTCACTCTGAAGGCGTACTTAACCGTATCCGCGAAACTCGCGCTGCATACCCTGATCTACAAATCATCGGTGGTAACGTAGCAACTGGCGCTGGCGCTCGTGCTCTTATCGAAGCAGGTGTTAGTGCGGTTAAAGTAGGTATCGGCCCGGGTTCAATCTGTACGACTCGTATCGTTACTGGTGTTGGTGTTCCTCAAGTAACAGCAATCGCAGACGCAGCTGAAGTAGCTAACGAATACGGTATTCCAGTAATCGCAGATGGCGGTATCCGCTTCTCTGGCGATATCTGTAAAGCTATCGTTGCTGGCGCATCTTGTGTGATGGTTGGTTCAATGTTCGCGGGTACTGAAGAAGCACCGGGTGAGGTTATCCTTTATAACGGTCGTTCTTACAAGTCTTACCGTGGTATGGGTTCTCTTGGCGCTATGTCTCAAGGTTCTTCTGACCGTTACTTCCAATCTGACAACGCTGCAGACAAGCTTGTTCCAGAAGGTATTGAAGGTCGTATCGCATACAAAGGTCGTCTAAAAGAGATCGTTCACCAACAGATGGGCGGTCTACGCTCAAGCATGGGCCTAACGGGTTCTGCAACTGTTGAAGACATGCGTACTAAAGCTGAGTTTGTTCGTATCTCTGGTGCGGGCATGAAAGAATCTCACGTACACGATGTTCAAATCACGAAAGAAGCACCTAACTACCGTTTAGGTTAATAATACGTCCAAACGTTTGAATAATGTGCTGATTTAGTCGGCACATTAATATACCAATCGTAGTAAATAACTGGTCATCCTAGCTTGTTAAAAACCTCGATAACT